>DXLD01000167.1:0-3074 GCA_019414935.1 Streptococcus sp. | reverse complement strand
CCGAATTTGCCGCATAGCGGAAGGTCACATCCTTAAATTCGACCTGACCTTTGAGGTTTTCATCAGACTGCTGCACTTGAGCAGGATTTTGGATAGAGGAATGCAAATCTAGAACTTGATTGATCCGCTTAGCAGAGACCATGGTTCGGGGAAGAACGATGAAAAGCGCCCCCATGAGAAGGAAGCCCATGACAACCTGCATAGCATAAGACATGAAAACAACCATGTCACTAAAGAGAGGCAGACGCGCCGTCGAAGCAGCATCGTTGATTACATAGGCCCCAATCCAGTAAATCGCCACACTCAATCCACTTGAAATTCCCATCATGATGGGATTTAAAATGGCCATAAGACGGTTGACAAACAAATTCAAGCGTGTCAATTCATCATTTGCTGCAGCAAATTTTTTATTTTGGTAGTCCTCTGCATTGTAGGCACGAACAACACGAATACCTGCTAAGCTTTCACGAGTGATACTGTTCAATTTATCAGTCAGACTTTGAATCAAGGACTGTTTTGGAAAGGCTAGCGTCATCAAAACGGTTGTCATCAAAACATTGACAATCACTGCCACAAGCACAGCCCAGAGCCAGTATTCTGAATGACCTAAAATCTTCCCGATAGCCCAGATAGCCATAATCGGACCACGCGTAACTACTTGCAAGCCCATGGTAATCAACATCTGAACTTGAGTAATGTCATTGGTAGTACGAGTTAAAAGACTGGGAATAGAGAATCTCTTAATCTCTGTCTGCGAGTAATCCAAAACTCGGTTAAAAATATCACTTCTCAGCCTACTAGTATAAGAAGCCGCCACTCGGGATGCAAAAAATCCAACTGCGACTGCGGATAAGAAGGCAAAAAAAGACATTCCGACCATCATACCTGCTGGTTGCCATAACTCATCCAAGTTGGTTCCTTGACTTCCCAGCAAATCCGTAATTTTCGAGATATAGGTCGGAACTTCCAACTCTAGGTAGACTGAAAAGCAGGTAAAGAGAATGGCTAGTAAAATCATCCCCCATTCTTTTCTACTAATTCGTTTGGCTAATTTCTTCATTCTCTCCTCCTATTCCCTTGATATTTTCCTGTAGTTGAGCAAGGACTTTCTCAAAAATCAGTAATTCATCTTCATCAATGCCTTCCATCAACTGCTTATCAATTCGTTCAAAAAAGGCTTTAACATGCTTCATTTGAGAACGTGCTTTGTCCGTCAAACGAACAAATTTTGCCCGCTTATCGCTAGGACTCGCCTCCAATTCCACCAAACCATTTTGCACCATACGCTTGACCAAGTTACTCGCCACAGACTTGGTAATATTTAGTTCCTGCTCTATATCTTTAATCAAGACCAGTTTCTCTTTTTGTTCACACTGATCTACAAAACGCAGAACCTGACCCTGTGGTCCACCCATAAATTCAATACCACAACGTTTGGCTTCCTTTTGCACCATCAGGTGAATCTGATGACCAAAACGCTTAAAGACTAACATCGGTTTATCCATACTAACTCCTTTCTAACTATCACATTTAGTTCTCCTAGGAACTAAATAAGTTTCCATGAGAACTATTTTACCACTTTGAAAAGAGATGTCAAGAAAAAGTTTCCTAGAGAACTATTTTAGTTTAAATTGACATTAGGCAAGATTTTTTATATAATTAGTGCTCACTACTGTGGGTAGGAATCCATTCACTCAATGAAGGGAGAAAACTTTCAAATGAAACCAGAAGAACAACGAGTTTTAGGAATCTTAGCAACCATTTTTGGAGCCATCGCACTTTTAGGATCCTGGATCCCGTTTATTAACTATCCATCGTTGTTCATCGGCATCGTCGCATTTATCTTGGGGATTATCGGTCTTATCGTCAACCTCAAAAAACGGAAAAAAATAGCTATTATCGGAACATCCCTGGCAGTTGCCTCTGTTGTACTTTTCTTTACGACTCAGGTACTATACGCTGATGTCTACAAAGAGTATGCCAGGGAGTTTTACCGTTCCTACATGGATACGAATGCCTCAATGGAACGCGAAGAAAAAAGCGGCTCGACAGACGATACCTTCACCTGGACTCAAGAACAGTTCGACGCCTTAATCGAAGGTGACCTTGACAACAAAGGAAAAGGTGGTACCAACTACAAGGATATTATCAACAAACACGGATAGCCAGATTCCGAGTTTGACTTCACTCTTGGGGGTTACGATACGAAAAAAATCACCTATATCTCCATTGGAGACAAGATCAAGACTGTTACCTTAACTTTTGCAAAACAGGACAATGGAAAGCTCTTGCTCGTCCAAAAACATGCAGTCGGTCTAGGTCTAGAAAAAAGCAATCAACAAAACGATTCTGAAACCAGATTCTAAGTTCAAATATCAAAAAAACGAACAGCTAGTAAAACTGTTCGTTTTTCTATTAAAATCCATCTACGTTTGTGTAGATCTTTTGTACGTCTTCGTCGTCTTCAAGAACGCTGTAAAGTTTTTCAAAGGTTTCAAGGTCATCCCCTGACAATTCCACTTCTGACTGAGGAATCATTTCTAATTCAGTAACTTGGAATTCTTCGACACCTGACTCACGGAGGGCAACGATAGCCTTATGAAGGTCAGTTGGAGCTGTGTAAACTGTGATTGTACCTTCTTCTGCTTCTACATCATCCACATCCACATCTGCTTCAAGCAATTGCTCAAAGACTGCATCGGCATCTTCACCTGCAAATACGATAACTCCCTTGTTGTCAAAGAGGTATGAAACTGAACCTGAAGCACCCATGTTTCCGCCGTTTTTACCAAAGGCTGCACGGACATTGGCCGCTGTACGGTTGACATTTGAAGTCAAAGTATCAACGATTAGCATAGAACCATTTGGTCCAAAACCTTCGTAACGTCCTTCTGTAAAGGTTTCATCTGTGTTTCCTTTTGCTTTATCAATCGCTTTATCGATAACGTGTTTTGGCACTTGGGCTTGTTTAGCACGGTCGATAACGAATTTCAAAGCAGTGTTCGATTCTGGGTCTGGATCACCTTTTTTAGCTGCTACATAGATTTCTACACCAAATTTTGCATATACTTTAG
>DXLD01000166.1:0-3086 GCA_019414935.1 Streptococcus sp. | reverse complement strand
CTAGATGCCCTCATGGACTTTTTGGAAGACCCAGAAGCAGAAGAATTTGTCATGGAATGGAACCAAGAAGTCTTTGAAGAAGGAAAAGTAGGCTTGGAAGAGGGAGAGTTTTATCCTTATCCGAGATACTAGGGATTATGGGGAGAGTTTATGAAAAAAATTGTGACGTATTTGATTCAGACAGTGTCTGTTCTTGTGATGATGCTAGCTTTTGCTTGTGGAACCATCGCATTTGCCGAGTTGGGCTATTCCGCAGTTTTAGTCTTTACTTTTGGTTATGCCTTCGCTCTTCTAAGCATGTATGTAATCTTTATTCTTCATGAGCTTGGTCATGCATTTTGTGGTTATCTGACAGGCTATCGTCTGGTGGCTTTTGGATTAGGGAACTTTCTTTTAACCAAAAAGTCAGGAAGGCTTCATCTTAGTCGAACAGCAGTTATAAAAAATGTTGGTGCTCAGTATATTGGTTTAAAAGAGAATGAAAGTGATCAAAGAATCATCTTGATGCTTTCAGGAGGCTTGATGGTTCATCTCAGCTTGATATTATTGGCAACACTTTTTGGTTTTTTGACAAGAAGCTGGTATTTTGCAGGCACTTGGATTTGTCTAAATTTATCTCTTCTTCTTTTCAATGTTCTGCCAGTTGGGATTACCGATGGAGCAAAAATTTGGGAATTGCTACAACACCCTGAAAATACCAAATACGCCTACCTGATGTTGAGGCATTCTGCCCAGACCTTGCTAGCTCCTCAAGAATATGATTTAAAAGACTTTGTCATGTCTGTTGATGAGGATGTAAGAGGGAGTTTTGCAGAAAGTGTTCAGACTCTTCAGGGATTGGTATTCATATTGGATGATAATATAGAGCTTGCAAAGCAACAGTTGCAGTCTGTGCTAGAGAAAACAAATAATCCAATGTCTAAAACTAGTTCTCAAATATACCTTCTTCAAGTTGCTCTGATGGAAGGAGATAATAAGAAAGCGGAAGAATATGCAAGTATTCGAGGGGTCAAATCCTTTTTATCTATAAAAACAGCAGATATGCAGGTCATTCAAGCTTGGTATCAATTTAAGGTAAAGAAAGATGTAGTTCAAACTCACAAGGCTATGAAGATTGCTAGACGTAAAATGAATAGCAGTCGGATGTTACGGGATGAGAAAATCTATTATCAAAACTGGTTAGCCGAGCTGGAAAAGGAATTAACCGAAGGAGTCTAATATGGAAATAGAAATTTCTGATTTCACAGGCTGTAAGATTGCTTTATTTTGTGGGGATAAGCTCTTGACTATCTTACGCGATGATAAGGCAAGCATTCCCTGGCCCAATATGTGGGAACTGCCAGGTGGTGGACGTGAAGGCGATGAAAGTCCTTTTGAGTGCGTGGCGCGTGAAGTTGATGAAGAACTTGGCATTCATCTGACTGAGGATTGTCTGCTTTGGAGTAGGGTTTATCCAAGTATGCTCTATGAAGGTCGGCACTCTGTCTTTATGGTTGGTCAGCTAAGTCAAGAACAGTTTGACAATATCACATTTGGTGATGAAGGGCAGGGCTATCAGCTGATGAATGTTGAGGAATTTCTCACTTCCAGTCAAGTTGTCCCTCAGTTGCAGGATAGAGTGAGAGATTATTTGAAGGAAGTTCGATAAATGGCGAAGCGTAGCAAAAATATCAATATGTTTCTCATGGATGGTGAAGTGACTGGAAAAATCAAATGTACTTTGTCAAATTGGACGGGAGTGATTTACAAAATACCTCGTATTCAGTTGGGAGATTTGAAGTCTCGTGATGAAATGAAACAAAGTGGTATTTATTTCTTATTTGGTCGAGATGAAGATAAACAGAAAGATGTGACCTATATTGGTCAGGCGACAACTCGGAAAAATGGTGAAGGGGTATTGTTGCGAATTCAAGAGCATACCCGCGATACTCACGCAGATTATTTTAATGATGTCATCATTCTAACAACTCAAAATAATTCTTTTGGTCCAACAGAAATTAGCTATTTGGAAAATAAATTTACTCAACTTGCTAAAGAAGCTGGTCGCTACATTGTGAAAAATAGTAATAATCCAAATCCTGGTAATGTAACTGAGGAAAAGGAATCTGAACTGGATGAAATTGTTGAAAATACGCTAATGATTATTGGAACTTTAGGTTATCGTGTTTTTGTTCCAATGACAAAGAAAGTTAGTCAAGATTTGACTGATAATCATTCAACTTATCTTTATTTAAAGCGTAAAACTAAGAAATCTAACAAAGTAATAGAAGCAACTTGTGAACGGACAACTGAAGGTTTTGTTGTTTTAGAAGGAAGTCAAGTAGAAATAAAGGATTCTCCATACCTTCCAGCAAGTTTAAAAGAAATGCGTCAGAATTTAATAGCTTCTCGGGTCATTCAAGATGGAGTGTTAAAAGAAAAACAACTCTTTTCTAGCCCTTCTTATGCAGCAGCTTTTTTGCTGGGTATGCAAACGAACGGTCGAACTGATTGGAAAAATAGGGATGGAAGAACTTTAAAAGAATTAGAAGAATTAATAGATTGATAAGGAAAATACATAATGGAAACATGGCAAGAGTTAAAAGTTACAGTGAAGCGTGAGGGGGAGGAATTGGTTTCCAATCTCTTGATCGAGCTGGGAGCGCAAGGTGTTGCGATTGAAGACAGCATGGACTATGTGGGAAATGTGGATCGCTTCGGCGAGATTTTCCCAGAGGTTGAGCAGCAAGAAGAAATCGTTGTGACAGCCTACTATCCTGATACGGTTGATGTAGCAACGGTTGAGTCAGATTTGCAGGCTCGTCTAGCAGAATTGACAGATTTTATGGATTTGGGTGAAGTCAAGATGGGGACGACTGCCTTGGCTGAGGAAGACTGGGCAGACAACTGGAAGAAATACTATGAGTCAGCTCGTATCACTCATGATTTGACCATCGTGCCGTCTTGGACAGACTATGAGGCGACTGCTGGAGAAAAAATTATCAAGCTGGATCCAGGCATGGCCTTCGGGACAGGGACCCACCCAACTACTAAGATGAGCCTCTTTGCCTTGGAGCAGGTCCTTCGTGGTGGCGAAACGGTGCTGG
>DXLD01000165.1:0-3109 GCA_019414935.1 Streptococcus sp. | reverse complement strand
AACGCCGCCTGAAACTTCCTTTTTCAGGTCGTGGAAACGATTGATACGAGCCTGTTGCTTGGTCGCACGCGCCTGCGGTTGTCTTCGCATCCAGGCCAATTCTTGCTTATAGAGTTGTTCCTTTTTGTGGAGAAGAGCCGCATCGCGTTCATCCTGTTCCGCCTTAAGGCGAACATAGTCCTGATAATTCCCTTGATACTCTGTCAAGCCTGCGCGATCCAACTCGAAAATCCGTGTTGACAAAGCGTCTAAGAAATAACGATCGTGAGTGATAAAGAGAACTGTCTTCTTAGAATTTTTTAAAAAGAGGGTCAGCCACTCAATAGTCGCAATATCCAAATGGTTGGTCGGCTCATCCAGAAGCAAGAGGTCGTGATTGCCAAGTAAAACTTGCGCCAACTGGACTCGTCTTCTTAGGCCACCTGATAATTCCCCAACAGGAGTAGATAAGTCTTGAATACCCAGCTTGCTAAGAACCGTCTTGACCTGACTCTCAATTTCCCAAGCTTGTAGAGAATCCATCTCTGCCATGACACGTTCCAAACGCGCCTGCTTTTCCTCACTGTAGTTGAGCATGATCAATTCATACTCACGAATGAGCTGAATTTCCTTGAGATCACTAGATAGAACCGTATCCAAAACCGTCTTGCTATCATCAAAATCAGGATCCTGTGTCAAGTAACCAATCTGGTAATCATTCTTAGCTGAAAAGGGACTGACATCCCCATCAAAGCCAGAAATACCAGAAAGAACATCTAAAAGAGTGGTCTTCCCTGTTCCATTGACACCGATTAAACCAATTCTATCCAAGTCATGGATGATAAAGGAAATATCCTTAAAAACGGTCTTGTCACCGACGGATTTACTTAGTTTTTCAACGATAAAATCACTCATTTTTTCTCCTTCAGATAAGCATGGATGGCTTGGCGGTCATTTTCCAATTCCCCATCGACAATGGCATATTCAATCTCTGTTAAAATCTCTCCCAAGTCAGGACCTGGTTGATAGCCATATTCCTTGATCAAAATACCACCGTTGATTTGGATTTCTTTCTTATCATGAATTGTCAAACTCTGGTAGGTTTCTGTGATAGCTTGCGGATTGACTGGTTTTCCTTGAGCCTGACGAAGATTTTCAGCCTGTAAAAGCAACTCCAAGTCAAAGCGGTAACAATCGCGCTTGCTCAAATCTCCCTTTTCACGCAAGGCCAAAATAGTCAGTAAATCCTGAACTTGCTTGGCAAACTGACGCGAGGTTTTCCAAGCCTTCAAAAATAGCTGCGCATTTTCAATCTCCAAAGCCCATAGTAGAGCCGCCCAGGCTTGCTCTGAAGATTCAAAGGTGAAATCAGTCTCCAAATCAAACAGTCTGTTAAGCTTGTCCTGGCTAGATGCCATATCAGGAAGATAGTCATAAGCTTGACTCTCAATCATGGAAGCCAAGCCTCTTCTCCAAAATGGAGACAGCAAGAGTTTATCAAACTCAACGAAGGTACGCTCCACAGAAATTTTCTCCAAAAGTGGCGTCAAGGTCTTCATTGCTTTAAACGTTTCTGTCTCAAGTTCAAAACCAAGACTGGCTTGAAAACGGAAACCACGCATAATCCGCAAAGCATCTTCGTTGAAACGCTCACTTGCCACTCCAACTGCTCGTAAGACTTGCTTTTCCAAATCTTCTAAACCATGAAACAAGTCAATGATTTCTCCTGTATCGTCCAAGGCAAAGGCGTTGACTGTGAAATCACGGCGTTTGAGGTCTTCTTCTAGCGAGCGCACAAAAGAGACCGCACTGGGTCTGCGATAGTCCACATAGACATCCTCTGTCCGAAAAGTAGTCACCTCATACTCCTCGTCCCCATCTAAGACCAAGACAGTTCCATGCTCGATTCCGATATCGGCTGTTCGCGGAAAAATCTGCTTGGTTTCTTCTGGATAAGAAGACGTCGCAATATCCACATCATGGATAGGACGATTGAGGAGGGCATCTCGAACAGAACCTCCAACAAAATAGGCCTCAAAACCTGCTTCTTTAATTTTTTCTAATACTGGTAAAGCCTTCTGAAATTCAGAAGGCATTTGCGTTAATCTCATAATAAGTGTTCTAATCCATAGACAAGCTCATGACGCTTGACAACTTCTTTAATTCCCAAATTCACCCCTGTCATGAAGGAGCTGCGATCATAGGAGTCATGACGGAGGGTCAATCCTTCTCCCTGATTGCCAAAAATGACTTCCTGATGGGCTACTAAGCCTGGCAAACGAACTGAGTGGATGCGCATGCCATCAAAGTCAGCACCACGAGCACCTGCAATCAATTCTTCCTCATCTGCTGCACCCTGCTGGATAGACTCTCGAACTTCTGCCATTAACTCAGCTGTTTTAATAGCAGTTCCACTCGGAGCATCCTTTTTCTTGTCATGATGGAGCTCGATAATCTCCACATTTGGGAAATATTTAGCAGCCTGCCTTGCAAATTGCATGAGTAAAACAGCACCCAAGGCAAAGTTAGGAGCGATCAAGCCACCCAAATCTTGAGCACGAGAAAATGCTTTTAGCTCTGCAATTTCTTCACTCGTGAAACCTGTTGTCCCAACTACTGGAGCAAAGCCATTTTCAAGAGCAAAGCGTGTATTTTCATAGGCAACAGCTGGTGTAGTAAAGTCTACCCAGACATCTGCTTCAAAACCGACCAAATCAGCCTTATCCTTGAAAACAGGAATACCCTGCCATTCTGATTCAGACTCAAAGGGATCCAAAACTGCTACCAAGTCCAAGTCTGGATCAGCCAAGACCATCTGACAAGCAGCTTGGCCCATCCTTCCCTTAAAACCAGCAATAATTACTCGAATACTCATCTCTACTCCTGTCTAAGATACAAAACCTGCAAGAACACAAAGTGAAAATAGGAGTTCTGATCAAGGAGTATCTACTCCTTGATCAGAACTATCTTTTTCACACAGGGTTCCAGGCGTGTTCAATTATCAAGATACAAAGGACCTTAGCTGCCCATGAAAAATAGGGAATGACGCTGACTTTCCACAAAAGGCAAGACAGACATCTTTTTTCAAGAGGCAGGTAGTCCGTGTTCAATTGCTATTTCTTAACTAGCC
>DXLD01000164.1:0-3143 GCA_019414935.1 Streptococcus sp. | reverse complement strand
AACACCTTCATAGTGAACTGGACGAGTATTGTCAACACTACGGAAGTAATCAGCCATGTCAGCAATATCTTTACCAGCATATGATTCATTACCACAAGACCAAATGATAACACTAGCGTGGTTCTTATCGCGTTGGAACATGTTATTGGCACGATCCAAACAAGCAGGCAACCATTCTGGTTCACTAGCTGGGATATTCCATGAAGGTTCGCATAGACCAAGTTTTTGCCATGTACCGTGTGTTTCAAGGTTGGCTTCATCGATAACATAAAGTCCATATTCATCACACAATTCATACCAACGTGTTTGGTTAGGATAGTGTGAAGTACGAACAGCATTGATGTTATGTTGTTTCATCACTTTGATATCCCAAAGCATATCTTCTTCAGTGATACAACGTCCTGTTCTAGCGTTAAATTCGTGTCTGTTAACCCCTTTAAAGACAATTCTCTTACCATTCAAAAGCATAAGTTTATCTTTAATTTCAAAGCGTCTAAATCCAACTTTAACTGGAACGACTTCAACAACTTGGTCATCATCCAAAACATGAAGGATCAAATCGTAAAGTTTAGGACTTTCAGCACTCCAAGGTTTGATTTTAAGATTTTCAAGACTTACAGATAGTTCACCGTCAGCATTAACAGATGCATCACCTTCTTTAACGATGCCTTCATGATCTGAAAGAACATATTTAATCTTCTTATCTTCATAATCACCAACAGTCTTCAAATCAATATCCAATTGACCTGCTTTTGTTTGGTAATCATAATCTCCCTTAACAAAGAGATCTTGAACGTGAACTTTTGGAATAGCATACAAGTAAACATCTCTAAAAATACCGTAAAGTCTCCAGAAGTCTTGGTCTTCCAACCAGCTTGCTGTAGAATAACGATAAACAGCTACCGCCAACTTGTTATCACCTTCAACAAGGTAATCACTGATTTCAAATTCACTAGGTGTAAATGAATCTTCACTGTATCCTACGAAGTTACCATTGACCCATACAAAGATGGAAGTAGCAACCCCTTGGAATGAGATAAATACTTTTTTATCTTTTAATGCATCATTCAAGGTAAAATGTTTAACGTATGATGCAACAGCATTTGATTCTTGAGGAACTTGAGGTGGACGAAGGAATTCTTTACCATCCCAAGGATATTGGGTATTCACATATTGTGGAGAACCAAAACCTTGAAGTTCCAAATGACCTGGTACATTGATGAAATTCAAATCAGTTTCATCAAATTCTGTTTTATAAAAGTCTTTTAAAACTTGATTTGTATTCTGAGCATAGTGAATTTTCCATTTTCCATTAAGAGATTGTCTTAACTTCATCTCCCCTTCAGAAAATTCTTCAAGAGATTCAAAATACTTATGATCTGAGTGAGCATCAACAGTATTAACGCTAACAATCTTTGGATCGTTTAAATAAGTTTGAATTTTTTCAGTCATGTTCATAGATTATTCTCCTTTTTTGAAGGTAATAACTTCAGACAAAGCTTCTACCTTTTCTCCAACTTTTTGTTCAAGATGGAAAGCACTGAATTTTTCTGAATTAGTTACAGTGACAAGTACTGTGTCATCAAGACCATTTTTCTCAATAATTGGTGACCAGAACTCAAGAAGTTTTTGTCCAACTTCAACACGATCACCTTGTTCTACGTAACTAATGAATCCTTCACCATTAAGTTTAACTGTTCCGATGCCAACGTGGATAAGAACAATGACACCATCTTCACTTTCAATACCAACTGCATGGCGAGTAGGAAGAACTTGACGAATGGTACCACTAATTGGTGCAAAGACAGCTCCATCAGTAGGTTTAATGGCGAAACCTTTACCCATGCTACCTGAAGCAAAGTGTTCATCATTAACACTTGAGAGATCAACCAAATAACCAGTTGTAGGGGTTACAAGAGATACGACGTTAGCTTTAACTTCATTTTCAGAAGTTGCTACGCTAAAGCGATGTTCCAATTCTTCAACAATTTCAGCGTGACGTGCTTCAGTCAAAGTGATTTTACGAGCAATAATGAAGGCTCCGATGAGCATAGCTGCTGCTGGGAAACCAAACATGCTAAGCTTAAAGATAGACTGTTGATGTGTTGTAATTGTTGATGCTGAGGCACCTGTTGTCATACCAGCAGCTACGGCAATTGTAGAAACAAGCCAGTTTGACATCGCACCACCAAGTTTATCAACAAGTGGACGAACTGACAAAGTAAGTGATTCATCACGGTGTCCCAATTTCCATTGACCATATTCTACTGAGTCAGAGATAATCATAAGGATAACAAGGAACACAAGAGGTTGTGGAATGAAGAAGAGTTCAGCTGCAGTCAAGATCATTGGAAGTGAAGTACCTGCAATACTAAAGATTCCGATACCACCGAGCATTACTGCAATACATCCATAGAACAAACGTTTACGGTTGAATTTACCAGCAAGACTAGGGAACAGTGAAACTGAAACCAAACCAACAACTGTATTCAATCCGTAAAGGATTGAGTATTTCCCTGAATCACCAAGGATAAATGTGAAGTAATAAAGTTGAAGAGCATTAAGTGTATTAATACCAAGACCATAGAACCAATATCCGAGAGACAGCCACATCAATTGGTCGTTTTTACCAAGAACTTTAAAGACTTGTTTAAGGCTAGTTTTTTCATTGTTATCACGAAGTTTTGACTCAACTTCACGTGTACCAATACCAACAGCAATTGATGTAATCACACCAATGAGTGCAACGATAAATGCAAACCAGAACCATCCAGATTTATCTCCAGAGCCACTACTGTTCGTCATAGAGAAGAACAAAACGATTGGCATGATGGCAACACCTACAATATTGGCACCAATCGTAGAACCAATACGGGCAAAAGTTGCCATTTTTTCACGTTCGTGACTGTCAAGAGACAAGGCAGGAAGCATTGACCAGAAACCGATATCTTTAATTGAGTAGAAGACATCCATTACAAGGTAGATAATTCCGAAAAGTACAAGGTACAAGAAAGGATTTGTTTTATTCAAACCACCTAAATCGGTGAAGAGAAGCAACAAGGCGATAGAACTGATGATACCACCACCAACTACCCATGGTTTGAATTTACCATACTTAGTATTAGTGTTATCAATCATATTAC
>DXLD01000163.1:0-3165 GCA_019414935.1 Streptococcus sp. | reverse complement strand
TACTGACACTGGCCAGATCATAGACCAGGTCAGCCACTACTGGCTCTCCTTTTTCAGGATCCACTAGTCCCAAATAGTGCTCACTCCACTGACCATTGCGGTAAAGCGCAAGAGAGGCACCTGGATAGATGCCTTCTTGGATTTGTTCGGTAATTTTTTCGATGATTGCATTCACGCTCATCACTCCATTCTTATTCTTCATAAGAAATATGGACCTGATCTTGATTGGCTTCAAACCAGAGTTCGATCTGGCTTGGATCCTTGGCAATCAAGAAGGTTCCCTTACGGTGCACAAAATCGACAGCTTCTCCCAAGCGTTCTTTCAAGTCTTCCACATCAAAAGATGCCAATTCGACCTTGATCATGCTCAAATCCCAAGTCACCTTGTTCTCCACTTGGAGATCTTCTCCTTGGGCTTCTTGTAAATGGATAAAGTGGGCCAAAGCTGGCAAGTTGCTATAGAACTTCTCAGCCTCAGCAAAATCGGCCACATTGACCTCAAGAAAGTCCACATCAAAGCTGGTCAAACCTTTGAAATCTTCTGGCACGTCAACAAGAGGCGCTTTCTCCAACGGTTCTAGGCTTTCAAGATTTTCTTCAGCATGCACGAAAATGGTATCTCCTTGAGGAGACACAACTTCAAAGGCGCGACCATTAGCTCCTTGGTAAAGGGCGCTTGTTTCTGGCTGGCGGGCCAACAAATAATCAATTTCTTGAGCTTGTGCCACTTTCACCACGATGCGACCCAATTTCTTTGGACCTTCGACCTTACGCGAACGCATACTCGGTGACTCTTCTAAGACAATTTTCTCTACTTTTGAGGCATCTCCTAAAGATAGGAGAGCTCCTTCTTCCACTAATACTTTCATTCCCAATGTCTCTTCATAAAAGCGTTGATTGACATTTCGGTTATTCACTTTCAAGACTGGGATCACTCTTACGATCTGATTTGCTGTCATAACTTCCTCCAAGCTCTTTTTATTGTAAATAATTTTCTGGTTTTTTACAAGAAATTTTGCGCAAGAAAAGACAGATTTCTCAAAATTTAGAATCTGTCTTTCTTTTCTTAATATACTGTTCGTGTATGGACCCGCCCGTTTGGAGCTTCAAATTCGTATTCTAAGTAATCCTGATAGGTCCCTGGTGCAATCACTCCACGCACATCTAATACAGCCGTTCCCGCCTGTCCCACAATGGAATCTGCTAACAGGCAGCAATTCGTAGACAGAACAAAGTAAGATTTAAAACGCGAAGAAGTAAATTTATATAGCTCAGCCCCTAAATCATATTTCAATTTGTAAGCGTAGGTCGGCTGACCGTCTTCCAGTAACCTACTAGGTGGATCCCAAGGTTCTAACAACTGATCAATTTCAGCTAGACGCTTCTCTACTGCCTGATTCTCTTCTTCGGTAAGGGATAGGCTGTAGCCAAACAGCGTCTTTTGACTCTCTTTTTTACATAGTTCGATGTATGGTTCCTTATCCACTTTAAACAGTACGCCATCCCCAATCGTCCCAAATAGACGCTCTGAAAAGGGATCGTAACTTCCGTAAGAAATGACCTTCCCCTGATAACAAATATCTACATGCCCAATCGCTCCAAATAAGTTGCTGTCAGAAGTATGAACCAAAATTTCTAATTCCCTTGCCTCTTCTTCTTTTTTCACCAATCGATAAGGGCCTGTGTGTCCCGCCGAGCTCCCTTTTTGAAGAAACTGGTTAAACCGTTTTAACTCCTTAGCAGGGATAAAGGCTGCAAAGATAACCGGTAGGCTAATACGAAAGCGACGTTTTAACTCTTGGCCTTGTTGGTCTTTGTCAAATAAAATACCATCTCGAATATTAGAAATCCCCAACAAGACCAGATAAGCCCCCAAGAGGATAAATTGGAAGTGCCCATCTGAACCAGGTTCCAAGACAGTTGCTAGACCAATCCCACCGTTTAAAAGCGCATCCCATAAATAGAGCCAGCCTCCTTTTACCCGATTGGCCTTATAAAGCCAAAATGTGATCCCATAGACAATGGCACTCCCCAACTGATATGCCCCTAAACAAATCACAACTAAGTTTACGGGCAGACTACTCAGTCGATTCAACCAGATCAACGCAAGTGAAAGAAAAATAAACCAAATAGAGTGGCTATAGGAAATAGACTTGCTACGTAACAAAAAGCGAAGAAGAAAGCTTCCTAGTCCATCAACTAAAAAGTAAATGGCTAATAGATCCAAGGAAAATTTTGTGAAACCAACACCGTTTCGAAAAATGAGGATCCCAAAAATGACGGCAAGAACCCCAAACAATAAAGTCCGTCTTCTTGCAACTTCTTCAACAGATAATTTTCTCACCATGACACCCTCCTTCAGAGATCAAAGGTCTTTAGACAAATACTATTTTATCACGTATAATATAAGAAGTAAAGAAACAGTGAAGCTGATAAAAGGAGCATCCTATGAAATTCAATCAATATAGCTATCTACCAGTCGACCAAGCAGACATTCTAAAGGAACTGAAAGAAATCGGGTTTGACCTTCCCCTTCATCTTACAGAGAAAGAACTGTTTGAATGGTTTGTTCGCAAGGTTTATTTCACCTACAAAAATACAGATTATCCTCTCTCTAACCTAGTGGCGGATGCTGAAACAGATCTCCTGAGCTATTTCCAATCTGACCGCGAATGGTCTCCAAATATTTTCTACACAGTGGCCCTCCAATTGCTCGGTTTCCGCTATTTTATTGACTTTGAAAATACGGACAGCTTCTTAAAAGAAGTCCAAATTCCGATTGAGTATGGAAACTTGGTTGAGAACCTCTATCACCTCCTCAATACTCGAACAGTCAAAGGGAATTTACTAATTGAGCAGTTGGTCAGCGATGGCTTGATCCCCGAGGACAATCGCTACCACTTTTTCAACGGAAAAAGTCTAGCTACCTTTAACTGCCATGATGTAATCCGTGAAGTGGTCTATGTGGAGAGTCGAGTTGATAGCGACCAGGATGGTCTTCCAGATTTGGTCAAGGTCAATATTATTCGCCCACGCTATGAAGGAAAAATCCCAGCCGTCATGACTGCCAGCCCTTATCACCAAGGAACCAATGACAAGGCTAGCGACAAGGCTCTCTATAATATGAATGTGGACCTCGAGGTCAAAGAACCTCATACCATTCAA
>DXLD01000162.1:0-3228 GCA_019414935.1 Streptococcus sp. | reverse complement strand
CCTTGCCTGAGTTAACTCGGGCCAATCGCAATTATATCAGTCTCTTCATCAATGGTCGTTATATCAAGAACTTTTTACTCAATCGTGCTATTCTTGACGGCTACGGTAGTAAGCTTATGGTAGGCCGTTTTCCACTGGCTGTCATTCACATTCATATCGACCCTTATCTAGCGGATGTCAATGTGCATCCAACCAAGCAAGAGGTGCGGATTTCCAAGGAAAAAGAACTGATGATGCTGGTCTCAGAAGCTATTTCCAAGAGTCTCAAGGAGCAAACCTTGATACCAGATGCCTTGGAAAATCTTGCTAAATCGACCGTGCGCAATCGTCAAAAGGTGGAGCAGACCATTCTCCCACTCAAAGAAAATACGCTCTACTATGAGAAAACAGAGCCGATAAGATCCAGTCAAGCTGAGGTGGCTGATTATCAGGTAGACTTGACTGATGCAGGGCAAGACTTGACCCTGTTTGCCAAGGAAACCTTGGACCAGCTGACTAAGCCAGCAAAACTGCATTTTGCAGAGAGAAAGCCAGCTAACTATGACCAATTAGATCATCCAGAGTTAGACTTAGCAAGTCTTGATAAGGCCTATGATAAGCTGGAGCGAGAAGAATCTTCAAACTTTCCAGAGTTAGAATTTTTCGGGCAAATGCATGGAACCTATCTCTTTGCACAGGGACGAGATGGGCTTTATATCATAGACCAGCATGCGGCGCAGGAACGGGTCAAGTACGAGGAGTACCGTGAAAGCATTGGCAATGTTGACCAGAGCCAGCAGCAACTCCTAGTGCCCTATATCTTTGAATTTCCTGTGGATGATGCCCTGCGTCTCAAGGAAAGAATGGCACTTTTGGAGGAAGTGGGCGTCTTTCTAGCAGAGTACGGAGAAAACCAATTCATCTTACGCGAACATCCTATTTGGATGGCAGAGGAGGAAATCGAGTCAGGCATCTATGAAATGTGTGACATGCTCCTTTTGACTAAGGAGGTTTCTATCAAGAAATATCGAGCAGAGCTGGCCATCATGATGTCCTGCAAGCGCTCTATCAAGGCCAATCATCGTATCGATGACCACTCAGCAAGACAGCTGCTTTATCAACTTTCTCAATGTGATAATCCCTACAACTGTCCCCACGGACGTCCTGTTTT
Organism: Streptococcus sp.; assembly: GCA_019414935.1. Lineage (GTDB taxonomy): Bacteria > Bacillota > Bacilli > Lactobacillales > Streptococcaceae > Streptococcus. Next base: position 2,078 of record DXLD01000162.1, on the reverse strand, counting down.
GGTGCATTTTACCAAGTCGGATATGGAAAAGATGTTCCGACGTATTCAGGAAAATCATACCAGTCTCCGTGAGTTGGGGAAATATTAAACTAAAAGGAAAACTATGTACGAATATTTAAAAGGAATCATTACCAAAATCACTGCCAAATACATTGTTCTTGAAACCAATGGTATCGGTTATATCTTGCATGTAGCCAATCCTTATGCCTACTCAGGACAGGTCAATCAAGAGGCTCAGATCTATGTGCATCAAGTCATCCGTGAGGATGCTCATCTGCTTTATGGATTTCGCTCAGAAGACGAGAAAAAGCTCTTTCTCAGTCTGATTTCGGTCTCTGGGATTGGGCCTGTATCAGCTCTTGCTATTATCGCTGCTGATGACAATGCTGGCCTGGTTCAAGCCATTGAAACCAAGAACATCACCTACTTAACCAAGTTCCCTAAAATTGGCAAGAAAACAGCCCAGCAGATGGTGCTGGACTTGGAAGGTAAGGTAGTAGTTGCAGGAGATGACCTTCCTGCCAAGGTGGCCGTGCAGGCTAGTGCTGAAAACCAAGAATTGGAAGAAGCCATGGAGGCCATGTTGGCGCTGGGTTACAAGGCAACCGAGCTCAAGAAAATCAAGAAATTCTTTGAAGGAACGACAGATACAGCTGAGAACTATATCAAGTCAGCCCTTAAGATGTTGGTCAAATAGGAGCATAGCATGACAAAACGTTGTTCGTGGGTCAAGATGACCAATCCGCTCTACATTGCCTATCATGATGAGGAGTGGGGCAGCCTCTCCATGATGACCAAGCATTGTTTGAGTTGTTGTGTATGGAAACTTATCAGGCAGGCCTGTCTTGGGAAACGGTACTCAACAAACGCCAAGCTTTCCGAGAAGCCTTTCATGGCTATCAAATTCAAGCGGTCGCAGAGATGACCGACACCGAATTGGAAGACTTGCTGGATAATCCAGCCATCATCCGAAATAGAGCCAAGATTTTTGCTACACGCGCTAACGCCCAAGCCTTTCTACGACTACAGGAAGACCATGGCTCTTTTGATGCCTATCTTTGGTCTTTTGTTGAGGGGAAAACGATTGTTAACGATGTTCCCGATTACCGCCAAGCCCCAGCTAAAACACCTTTGTCTGAGAAATTAGCCAAAGATCTCAAAAAACGAGGCTTCAAGTTCACAGGACCAGTCGCTGTCTTGTCTTTTCTACAGGCTGCAGGGCTAGTTGATGACCACGAGAATGATTGTGAATGGAAAAGCAGGAATTAGTGTGTACAGGTAACTAGCATATCTGAGAATATAGAAAAAAGCTGAGAAATTTTTCCCAGCTTTTTATATATACTATTAGATTTGTTAGAGTGAAGTCAAAAAAGTGATTCCACCTAAAATAACACCAGCTGAATTTGGAATGATTAGTATCCAATCCTTCTTAGGTTCCTTTGTCCATCCATAAATAACCCAGATTAAGCAAGATATTGCAGCTGATAAAGGTTGAAATGGTTGAGCTTTATTTCCTTGTAAATTAGCGATAATTTGAGGTATGTAGGCAATAAATACTATAATTCCAATAAAGGCACCAATAGAACCTACGATTCGATTAATTTTTTGTTTTGTCATATACACCTCCTTTAAAAGGATACCATAGAAATTAGCGAAATGCAATAAATTCAGATACAAATTGTAACGAAAACCAATACAAAAGCACAAAAATAGAGAAACTATTTATTTTTTGTTATAGTTAAAGCGAATGACTTGTTCCTGTGCATCTACATGAGCATGGACCCCAAAGGGGACAATTGCTCTTGGAGTTGCGTGGCCGACATTCAAATTATAGACAATCGGGATATTGCTATCAATGATATCCAATAGTGCGTCTTTATAGTCATCATAGAAAGTTTCATCCATAGGTTTCCCGACCAAGAGTCCGCTGATGACTTCGAATATCCCAGTGTCTTTCAAAGCCCGCAACATCTTTTTGAAGTCTTCTGGCTCAGGCTTTTCTTCGCTTGTCTCTAGCAAGAGAATTTTTCCTTCCCAGTCTGACAAGTCAGGGAAAAGTTTGTATTTTTGGCAGAGCT
>DXLD01000161.1:0-3327 GCA_019414935.1 Streptococcus sp. | reverse complement strand
CTCAAAGGTCAGGTCGAATTTAAGGATGTGACCTTCCGCTATGCGGCAAATTCGGAGGCAGTTATCGAGCATGTTAGCTTTCGAGCAGAAGCTGGTCAAACAGTGGCCTTTATTGGGTCAACAGGTTCTGGTAAATCAACTCTGGTCAATCTGATTCCACGTTTCTACGATGTATCAGCAGGAGAAATTCTGGTAGACGGTGTCAATGTTCAAGACTATGCCTTAGAAGATTTGCGCAACAAGGTTGGTTATATTCCTCAGAAAGCGGTTCTCTTTTCAGGTAATGTCAAGGACAATTTAGACTTTGGACAGAGTCAAGAAACACCGCTTAGTGAGCAGGCCATGTGGCAGGCTTTGGAGTTGGCCCAGTCTAAGAACTTTATCGAAGACAAGGAAGCGGGCTTAGAGTCAGAAGTGGCCCAAGGAGGAACTAACTTCTCAGGTGGTCAAAGACAGCGTCTAGCAATTGCGCGTGCCTTGGCTCGGAAGCCAGAAATCCTCATCTTTGATGACTCCTTCTCAGCCTTGGACTACAAGACAGATCGTGTCCTACGCCAAGAGTTAGCAGAGAAAACAAAATCTATGACCAAACTTATCGTTGCACAGCGTATTTCAACGATTATGGATGCAGATTTGATTTTGGTCTTGGATCAAGGTAAAGTCGTGGGACAAGGCACCCACAAGGAACTTCTAGCTAATAACGAAGTTTACCAAGAAATTGCCTATTCACAACTATCGAAGGAGGAATTGGAACATGGAAAATAAAAAAATGTCTCTTTGGAAACAAAGTAAACCCTATCTTGCAGGTCTCCAGTTTGCCCTTCTGATTGCCTTTCTAGCAACAATCGTATCCAATATCATTACTGTTTATGGCCCAACCCGAATCAAGGAAATGACCAATATCATTGCCAGTGGTCTGGCAACAAGTGTGGATGTCGCGGCGGTTGCAGCCATTGGTGGTTTTTTGGCCGTGATTTATGTGATTGGACTCCTATCAAATTATTTGCAGGCCTTTCTGTTTACAACAGCCATTCAACGTTTTTCAGAGCGTTTGAGAAAAGCTATTGCAGATAAAATTAATCGCCTACCATTGAGATATTTTGATGGACACTCTCAAGGGGATACCTTGTCTCGTGTGACCAATGACGTTGACACTGCAGCCCAGTCCCTCAATCAAAGTCTAGGAACAGTTCTCTCATCTAGTTTACTGGTCGTGGCGGTCTTAGTGACCATGTTTGGCATGAACGGGATTTTAGCTTTGGTGACGGTTGTTTCAACTCTTATTGGTTTTGCTTTCGTATCTGTCTTTATGGGCAAATCACAGGGATTCTTTAAGAGTCAGCAACAGGATCTGGCAGCTGTAAATGGTTATGTGGAAGAAATGTACTCTGGTCATAATGTGGTGACCAGCTACAATGCTATCGAGAGCACGAAAGAAGAGTTTGCGAAATTAAACTATCGTCTGTATGACAGTATCTGGAAGTCTCAGTTTATTTCAGGGATTATGATGCCGATTATGGTGTTTATTGGGAATTTTAGCTATGCCTTAGTGATTATCGTTGGTGCAGCCTTAGCTCTGAATGGGCAGATTAGTATCGGGATTATCGTTGCCTTTATGGCCTACGTTCGTATCTTTTCTCAGCCCCTTTCCCAAATTGCTCAAGGGATTACCAGTCTTCAGCAGGCTAGCGCAGCCATGGGACGTGTCTTCGAATTCTTAGGTGAAGAGGAAATGGAAGACGAATCCCATAAAGAAAGACAGTTGAGCGATATGAAAGGGCAAGTGGTCTTTGATCGAGTTTCCTTTGGCTACACACCAGATCGAACCATTATCCATGACTTTTCTGCGACCGCTCATGCAGGTCAAAAGGTTGCCATTGTCGGACCGACTGGAGCTGGTAAGACAACTATTGTCAATCTTTTGATGAAGTTCTATGAGATTGATAAGGGAAGCATCCGTATTGATGGTGTCGATACCAAGGAGATGAAGCGTTCGGAAGTACACGATGCCTTTTCAATGGTCTTGCAGGACACCTGGCTCTTTGAAGGCACTATCCGAGACAATCTTATCTATAACCAAAAGGATATTAGTGATGAGCGCGTGATTGAAGCCAGCAAGGCTGTAGGGATTCACCACTTTATCATGACCCTACCAGATGGTTACGATACCGTCTTGGATGATACAGTGACCTTGTCTGTTGGGCAAAAACAACTCTTGACCATTGCTCGTGCTTTGCTGAAAGATGCTCCACTCCTAATCCTAGATGAGGCGACTTCTTCTGTTGATACTCGGACGGAGGAATTGATTCAGAAAGCTATGGATCGTTTGATGGAAGGTAGAACTTCCTTTGTCATCGCCCACCGCTTGTCAACTATCCGAAATGCTGACCTGATCCTTGTCATGAAAGATGGCAATATCATTGAGCAAGGCAATCATGATGAGTTGATGGCACAAGGAGGCTTCTACGCTGATCTCTACAACAGTCAATTTACAGAAGACGAAGCAGAAGAATAAATCGAAAGAAGGCTTGACGGTCTTCTTTTTCTGCACTATACTAGAAGACAAGTGCTTCCCTATAAGAAAAATTTGAGTAAGTGATGAGAAAATATATGAAGAATTATCAAGAATGGTATGACCACATTGCTAGTAACATTGGAAATAAGCCCTTTCTTCTGAGATTGTTAAGAATTTTCAATCGGTTCATGACAGTAGTTATGCCCATAGTTTATCTGACCTTGTTAACCACTATCTATTTCCGAGAAGGATTTGGGAAACAGGTCTTGATGTATGTGTTTATCCCTGCATCAGGTTTTGTGATTTTGTCCTTTCTTCGTAATAAAATCAATGCCCCTAGGCCTTATGAAGTTTGGGAAATTGTACCGCTACTAGACAGAGATAGCCCTGGTCAGTCTATGCCCAGTCGTCATGTCTTTTCAGCAACCATTATCTCCATGGCTTGCTTACATGCTAGTTTATCTGTAGGGGTTATCTTGTTGGTCTTGTCAGCCTTCCTGGGGCTAGTGAGAGTCTTGGGTGGCGTTCATTATCTCAAGGATGTAGTGGTTGGTTATACTAGCGGTCTTGCGTGGGGGATGATTTTCTTTCTATTTTGACATGTAAGTTAAGGTAATCCTAGAACCACTTACGGTGTTAAAGTAACCACTTGCTTTTTTGCTCTTGTTTTCTTATTTTAGCTTTGATATAGTAGAGTCAGAAAGGAGATGGAATGAAGTTACGAATCGAGATTGATAGTGAATTAACTGAGACAGAGATTGTCATCAAGGCAGCGGCTTTGACAGATGAGATTGCGGATTTACAGCGGCTCT
>DXLD01000160.1:0-3369 GCA_019414935.1 Streptococcus sp. | reverse complement strand
TCAACCAAATATTGAAAAAATAAGGTAAGGGTTAATGTACCAATAGCCCAACAGAGATAATGAAAATATTGTTGCCAATCAGGTCCAATCATATTGGCTATAAAGAGTAAAAGTCCCATTTTGATAAACATGATTACCATGTTAAATAAAGAGTTCTTTCCATAGCGATTGGTATAAACGGTTTGAATCATCCAGGAATCGATGAGAACCAAGACAGCCATGAAAAAATCAAGGAAAGAATTCCAAGTCAAAATACCGTTATGAAGATGGTCAATTAAAGTAGTTACTTTTGAAATTGCAAAAACAAAAACTAAGTCATAAAAAAGTTCTGAAAAATCTACACGTTTATGTTTAATAAGAGTTGTCATCTTAAGACCTTTCTATTTTAGAAGTACAATTTATTATAACAGAAAATGGTAATAAAAAAAAAGGAGATGCTTAAATAACTTCATGTGACGCGAATGAACTGCGCCACAAAAGTTAGGTTTTTTCTGTCTAACTTTTGGGGTGCAGTTCAGAAGGGGTGTTTTTTCTATCGTTTTTTAGTGCTAAGACTACACAAAAAAGCCTTGATTCCAAGGCTTTTTCCTGTTGATTTAGATGCCCCCTACAGGGATTTGGAAAGGACTTTCATATTGAGAGCAATTAAAAATATTGAAATATAAGTGATTTTAGGTATTTTCAATGTCATGATTTAAAAATGGGGCAAAAGTGGGGCAAAAACCATACAGATTCTAAACTGTATGGTTCTTTTTTTATCTAACCAAGAAAGGTTAAAACTTATTAAAACAAATGCAATCAACTGTTGAAAACTTTTTAGTCCGTGTAATATAAAAACAAGTAAAAAGTTGAACTATAGGGAATATTGTGTCATAATAGGTAATAGATGAATAATTAATAGATTGGAAATAATGCTTTCTTACCTTAACAAGTTGAATTGGTTATACATTTTTTCGTCGCAATTGTGTCTATCTCTCGAGTTTAGCTAGTTTTTATAAGCTCTGGTTTCTAATCAATATAACAAATTTTAGAAGTGCATAAGACAAGATGGTGACATTACTACAGTCATTTCTAGTCACCATATGTTGCTGGCACAGGCTGTTTGTAGTGTTGGCGATTTACTAGTCAGTTTAATCGGAGTGTTTAATTTTTATTGTTGAAAGGTTTTTATATGGCGAAAATTCTATCTTTAGGTCTGACAGGTAAGAAATTACTTGCTCAGGGGTTCTTGTTTGTTCTGCTAGGTCTCATCTTGATGGTCACGGGGACTTGGTTGCCAGTAAAGGTTATTCGACTGGTTCTGTTTTTAGCTTGGATAGCAACGGTCTTAGATTTAGTATTACGTATTTTCAAAAAAAGTCAGTCAACGGACACCTTGGGAGTTGCACTGGTTAAATTGTTAGTGCTGGGATATTTGCTTGGCTCCAATCTTGCGACGGATGTGCCGATTTATATTTTGGCTCTTGTGATTGGAGTTTATCAGATTTTTCATGCTAGTATTAACCTTGTCACCTATGTTCTCTACCGCAAAAACAAAATTCGACCTCGTTTTCGTCTCTTACTAGATGGACTCGTACTAGTTTTTCTTGGTGGGACTAGTCTTTTGTCCTCTACAGGAAATTCTGTCTTTCAACTCTTTGTATTAGGGGCTTATTTTTTCCTTTATGGTGTGTCCAATATCCGTGATGGTTTCTTGTTTGAGGAGGAAATTGGGAAAAACCATCTCAAACGTCGCATTAGAATTAGCTTACCTATTGTCCTAGCCGCTCTCATCCCTGCAAGAACTTTAGCAAAAATTAACAAATTTATGCAGGAAAATGCTGATGAGAGAGAGGATATCCATCTTGGAATGGTGAAGTCTGGTAAGACAGCGGAGCTTGAAATTTTTGTTCATACAGCTGAGACCTCTCTGTTTTCGGCAATTGGTCATGTGGATATCTGCTATCAAGGCCGTGTTATTTCTTATGGCAACTATGATCCGTCTTCTGAGACCTTATTTGGCATGGTAGGAGATGGTGTCTTATATTTCTGTGATCGTGACAAGTACATTGACCTATGTAAACGTGAGAGTCAAAAAACGCTTTTTGGTTATGGGATAGATTTGACGCCTGAAATGGAAAAAGCAGTTCAGAAAAAGTTGGCTGAATTGAAACAACTGACGATTCCATGGGAGCCAAGTGCAGATAAAATCATGACAGGTGATGGTAAGGAAGACTACACCTACGCTTATAAAATCAGACATGAGACAGATGGGGAACTTTATAAATTTATCAAATCTAAGTTTAAATCCTACTTTGTCTTATCTACAAACTGTGTGCTCTTGGCTGATACCATAGTCGGTCAGGCTGGCACCGATATCCTCTCACCCAAAGGATTTATCGCTCCAGGAACTTACCAAGCCTACCTTAATCGAGAGTTTGAAAAACCAAATAGTATAGTCGTATCTAAACATGTTTATTAAGGAGAATTTATGAACTTAGTAAAAAAATACACCCCGTTAATACTTTTTATAGGGCTGGTTGCTCTTGTAATTCTGAATGCATCGAGCTTTATATCAGGAGCAATCTCTCTCTTTGATGTAATATCAACCTTGATTTATGGTGCTGTTATTGCTTTTGTGCTTAATGTTCCTATGAAAAAAATTGAACAGTACTTAGTTAAATTGAAGGTAAAGGCAGAGTTGCGTCGTCCGATTGCCATGGTACTTGTTTTCCTAGCTCTTATCTTAATCGTGATTGCTCTTTTGGTTTTGGTGCTGCCAACCCTAGCCCAGACTATTAGTCAGCTGGGAACAGTCCTTTCAACAGTCCTTACTCAACTTGGGAAATTGCTAGGCAGCTCGGAATTTGTAACCAAAGACATGTTGTCAACTATCGTATCAGGCATACAGGGACAATCTAGTTCTATTAGCCAAGCTTTGATAGGTTTTTTATCAGGTCTGACTAGTAATATCGGCAATATTTTTTCAAGTTTGATGAATGCCTTTTTGATTATAGTCTTCACCTTTTTATTTTTATCCAGTAAGGAACATTTGGCAGCGATGACGAGTCGACTTCTAAAAGTTTTTCTTCCAGAGAAGGTGGTGATAAAGTTGACTTACATTGGACAAGTAGCACTAGAGACTTATGACCAATTTTTGATGAGTCAGCTGATTGAAGCAGTTATCATAGGAGTTATGATAGCGGTTGGTTACAGCGTGTTTGGGATACCCTATGGAGTAATGACAGGTATCTTTGCAGGAGTGCTATCGTTCATTCCTTATGTAGGGCCTATGATTGCTTGTGTTGTGGGAGCGATTTTTATCTTCACAGTGAGTCCTACTCAAGCCTTACTTTCTCTTCTTCTATATCAAGTTATACAGCTGATTGA
>DXLD01000016.1:13315-17050 GCA_019414935.1 Streptococcus sp. | reverse complement strand
CATTTGCAATCAGAAAGGGATTTTATGTCCATTATTCAAAAACTTTGGTGGTTTTTCAAGTTAGAAAAACGCCGTTATCTAGTCGGAATTGTGGCCCTGGTCTTGGTTTCCGTCCTCAATCTCATTCCACCTATGGTCATGGGGCGGGTGATTGATGCCATCACATCGGGACAATTAAGCCAGCAGGACTTGCTCTTGAACCTCCTTTATCTGCTTCTTGCAGCTTTGGGTATGTACTATCTACGCTATGTTTGGCGCATGTATATCCTTGGTACTTCCTATCGTCTGGGGCAGATTATGCGGTCTCGCTTATTTGAGCATTTCACAAAAATGTCTCCAGCCTTTTATCAAACCTATAGGACGGGGGACCTGATGGCACACGCAACCAACGATATCAATGCCTTAACGCGTCTGGCAGGGGGAGGGGTTATGTCAGCGGTGGATGCCTCAATCACAGCTTTAGTGACCTTGTTGACCATGCTCTTTAGCATTTCATGGCAAATGACCTTGGTTGCCATTCTTCCCCTGCCTTTCATGGCCTATGCGACCAGTCGTCTAGGTAGAAAGACTCACAGAGCCTTTGGAGAGTCCCAAGCTGCCTTTTCTGAACTCAATAACAAGGTGCAGGAGTCTGTATCAGGTATCAAAGTGACCAAATCTTTCGGTTATCAGGCAGACGAGCTGGAGTCTTTTCAGGCAGTCAATGAATTGACCTTCCAAAAGAACCTGCAAACCATGAAATACGATAGTCTCTTTGACCCCATGGTTCTCTTGTTTGTTGGCTCCTCCTATGTTTTAACGCTTTTGGTCGGTTCCTTGATGGTTCAGGAAGGGAAAATCACGGTTGGAAATCTGGTTACCTTTATCAGCTACTTGGATATGCTGGTTTGGCCTCTTATGGCTATCGGTTTCCTCTTTAATATCACTCAGCGAGGGAAGGTTTCCTACCAGCGGATTGAGGAACTCTTGTCTCAGGAATCACCTGTACAAGATCCTGAGTTTCCTTTAGATGGCATTGTAAACGGGCGCTTGCAGTATGATATTGATAGCTTTGCCTTTGAAAATGAGGAAACACTGACGGATATTCACTTTAGCTTGGAAAAAGGGCAAACACTGGGCTTGGTCGGTCAGACAGGCTCTGGGAAAACATCTTTGATCAAACTCCTCTTGCGTGAATACGATGTGGACAAGGGAGCCATTTATCTAAATGGTCATGATATTAGAGATTATCGTCTGACAGACCTTCGTAGTCTCATGGGCTACGTTCCTCAGGACCAGTTCCTCTTTGCGAATTCAATCTTAGACAATATACGCTTTGGCAATCCTAACTTGCCCCTTTCAGCGGTCGAGGAAGCGACTAAGCTAGCTCAAGTTTATCAAGACATTGTAGACATGCCTCAGGGATTTGATACGTTGATTGGTGAAAAGGGAGTCAGTCTTTCTGGAGGTCAAAAGCAGCGTCTGGCCATGAGTCGGGCTATGATTTTAGATCCTGATATCTTGATTTTGGATGATTCTTTGTCGGCTGTGGATGCCAAGACGGAGTATGCGATTATCGACAAACTCAAGGAGACGCGAAAGAACAAAACAACCATTATCACGGCTCATCGCCTGAGTGCAGTTGTCCATGCAGATCTGATTTTAGTCCTGCAAAATGGTCAAATTATCGAACGAGGCAGGCACGAAGACTTGCTAGCTTTGGATGGCTGGTATGCCCAAACCTACCAGTCTCAGCAGTTGGAAATGAAAGGAGAAGAAGATGCAGAATAAGAAAGAACAATGGGCTGTATTGAAGCGCTTGATGTCTTATCTCAAGCCTTATGGACTCCTTACCTTTTTGGCACTCAGTTTTCTCCTAGCGACGACGGTCATCAAAAGTGTCATTCCCCTTGTGGCTTCCCACTTTATCGACCAGTATCTCAGCAATCTCAATCAACTCGCTGTGACCGTTTTGCTGGCCTACTATGGCCTTTATATCCTACAAACTCTGGTCCAGTATGTCGGCAATCTTCTCTTTGCGCGCGTGTCTTACAGTATTGTTAGGGATATTCGTCGCGATGCCTTTGCCAATATGGAAAAGCTGGGCATGTCTTATTTTGACAAGACGCCAGCAGGCTCTATCGTCTCTCGTTTGACAAATGACACCGAGACCATCAGTGATATGTTTTCGGGAATTTTGTCCAGCTTTATCTCAGCAGTTTTCATCTTTCTGACAACTCTTTATACCATGTTGGTGTTGGATTTTCGTTTGACTGCATTAGTCTTGCTCTTTCTCCCCTTGATTTTCCTTTTGGTCAATCTCTATCGGAAAAAATCAGTGAAAATCATTGAGAAAACCAGAAGTCTCTTGTCAGATATCAATAGCAAGCTGGCTGAAAACATCGAGGGAATCAGAATAATCCAGGCCTTTAATCAAGAGAAGCGCCTACAGTCAGAGTTTGATGAAATCAACCAAGAACACTTGGTCTATGCCAACCGTTCTGTAGCCTTGGATGCCCTCTTTTTGCGTCCTGCCATGAGTTTGTTGAAACTCCTAGGCTATGCAGTTTTAATGGCCTATTTTGGCTATCGTGGACTTTATCTGGGAATAACGGCAGGAACCATGTATGCCTTTATCCAGTACATCAATCGTCTCTTTGATCCCCTGATTGAGGTGACGCAAAACTTTTCAACCCTGCAAACGTCTATGATTTCTGCAGGCCGTGTCTTTGCCTTGATTGACGAGAAGACCTATGAGCCCCTTCAAAATGATGGGCAAGCTAAAATCCAAGAAGGCAATATCCGTTTTGAACATGTATGTTTCTCTTATAATGGAAAACATCCGATTCTGGATGACATTTCCTTTTCAGTTAACAAGGGTGAAACCATTGCCTTTGTAGGCCATACAGGTTCAGGGAAATCGTCTATTATCAATGTTCTTATGCGCTTTTATGAATTCCAGTCAGGGAGAGTTCTCTTAGATGGTGTGGATATTAGGAACTACAGTCAGGAAGAGTTGAGAAAAAATATCGGTCTGGTCTTGCAGGATCCCTTCCTCTATCACGGGACTATCAAGTCCAATATCGCCATGTACCAAGATCTTAGTGATGAAGAGGTACAGGCTGCGGCTGCCTTTGTGGATGCAGATTCCTTTATTCAGGAGCTTCCGCAGGGTTATGATTCCCCTGTTTCCGAGCGTGGTTCGAGCTTCTCTACTGGACAGCGCCAGCTTCTTGCCTTTGCTAGAACTGTTGCCAGTCAGCCTAAAATCCTGATTTTGGATGAAGCGACAGCAAATATTGACTCTGAAACAGAAAGTTTGGTTCAAGATTCTCTAGCTAAGATGAGACAGGGGCGGACGACCATTGCTATTGCTCATCGCCTTTCAACTATCCAAGATGCCAACTGTATCTATGTTTTGGACAAGGGGCGCATCATCGAGAGTGGAACCCATGAGGAACTCTTGGCCTTGGGAGGAACCTATCACAAGATGTATAGCTTGCAGGCAGGGGCTATGTCCTAATACTCTTTGATTTTCATTGAGTGTAAGAAGGAAATCCTTCAAATTACAGATTTCTTTCACCGCCTTTTCCATTTTGTGGTATAATGAAAAATGTTGACAAATAGTATAATAAAAACAAAGGAGAAACAGCATGCTGAAATGGGAAGACTTGCCCGTGGAAATGAAATCAAGCGAGGTTGAGTCTTACTACCAGCTTGTCTCTAAAAGGAAGGGTTCGCTGATTTTCAAGCGTT
>DXLD01000016.1:0-13215 GCA_019414935.1 Streptococcus sp. | reverse complement strand
ACCTCTCCAGCCAGCATCAACTACAAGGATGAGGACACCATCATCAGTCAAATGACGGAGAAAGGTCTATCAGTTGACCAAGCCTATGTTGAACACGTCCTTCCTGAAAAGATGCGCTATAACCTCGACTATCTCCGAGAATTTAGTTTTCTTGGAGACATCAAAATCATGTTTCAAACCGTGTTTGAAGTACTAAAATAAAGTAGTCATAAGAAAATGAGTACAGATAAAAGGAGCAAATCAATGCCAAATTACAATATTCCATTTTCACCACCCGATATTACGGAAGCAGAAATTGCTGAAGTAGCGGATACCCTGCGTTCTGGTTGGATCACAACAGGTCCTAAGACAAAAGAACTAGAGCGCCGCTTGTCTCAATACACACAGACACCTAAGACTGTCTGTCTCAACTCTGCGACAGCCGCTCTGGAGTTGATTTTGCGTGTTTTGGAAGTGGGTCCTGGAGATGAAGTCATCGTTCCAGCTATGACTTATACAGCTTCATGTAGTGTCATCACTCACGTAGGAGCGACCCCTGTCATGGTGGATATTCAAGCAGATACTTTTGAGATGGATTATGACTTGCTGGAGCAAGCTATCACTGAGAAAACTAAGGTGATCATCCCAGTAGAACTTGCGGGGATTGTTTGCGACTATGACCGTTTGTTCCAAGTCGTGGAGAAAAAACGTGACCTCTTTACCGCTTCAAGCAAGTGGCAAAAGGCCTTTAACCGTATTGTGATTGTCTCTGATAGTGCCCATGCTTTGGGATCAACTTATAAAGGTCAACCGGCTGGTTCTATCGCTGACTTTACTTCCTTCTCATTCCATGCGGTTAAGAACTTTACAACGGCAGAAGGTGGAAGTGCCACTTGGAAAGCCAATCCAGCGATTGATGACGAAGAGATGTACAAGGAATTCCAGATTCTTTCGCTTCATGGTCAAACTAAGGATGCTCTTGCTAAGATGCAACTGGGGTCATGGGAATACGATATCGTTACACCGGCCTACAAGTGCAACATGACCGATATCATGGCTTCACTTGGTTTGGTACAATTGGACCGCTATCCAAGTTTGTTGCAACGTCGTAAGGACATCGTGGACCGTTATGATCGTGGTTTTGCAGGTTCTCGCATCCATCCTTTGGCACACAAGACTGAAACTGTCGAATCTTCACGCCACCTCTACATCACCCATGTAGAAGGAGCGAGTTTAGAAGAACGCAATCTTATCATCCAAGAATTAGCAAAAGCAGGAATTGCAAGCAATGTCCACTACAAACCGCTTCCGCTCTTGACAGCCTATAAAAATCTTGGCTTTGATATGGCGAATTATCCTAAGGCCTATGCCTTCTTTGAAAATGAAATTACGCTTCCTCTTCACACTAAACTAAGCGATGAAGAAGTGGATTATATCATTGAGACTTTCAAAACAGTTTCTGAAAAAGTACTAGCTTCATCAAAAAAATTGTAAAAAAGTCTTGACAAAGAAAAAACAAAGTATTAAAATAAATTCAACAAATCAGAAAAGTAACTATTTTTGATCTTCAGGGAGCCTGTGGTGATTGTGAACAGGTGGTTGGAAGTAGTGAAAGTGGGCTGATTTTAAAAATGAATTTGAAACAATGAAAATTCGGTGCGCACACCTTACAGTGCAACTTGTTGTTAGACAAGGTAGAGATGTAAAGGGGAATAGTCCCTTTATAATTGAGGTGGCACCGCGTTACCAACGCCCTCACACGGAATTTAATTCTGTGTGTGGGCTTTTTTCTATACGTCGTTTTGTTTATCTTTTATTAGGGCGTTAAGTCGCTTTGATGAACTTGAGTTCTATCTACAGCTCCTTGCCTACTACTAAAAGCAAACAAAACGGCCGGATTCATATGGAAAGAGGAAAAATTTTATGACAACTAAAGGTTATTTTGGACAATTTGGTGGTAGTTTTGTACCGGAGCCGATTCAGGCTTTGTTGGATGAGTTGGAAGTGACATTTGACAAGTACAAGGATGATCCAGAGTTTTTGGCAGAATTTCGTCATTACTTAAAGGACTATTCCGGTCGCGAAACACCACTCTATTTTGCGGAAAGTTTGACAGACCACCTAGGTGGCGCTAAGATTTATCTCAAGCGCGAAGACCTTAACCACCTTGGTTCTCACAAGCTCAACAACGTTTTAGGACAAATTCTTTTGGCTAAACGCATGGGCAAAAAACGAGTGATTGCGGAAACAGGAGCTGGTCAGCACGGTGTTGCGACAGCAGCGGCTGCAGCCAAGTTTGGTATGGCCTGTGATGTCTACATGGGGGCAGAGGATGTGGAGCGTCAACGTCTCAATGTTTTCCGTATGGAGATGATGGGAGCAACTGTTCACGCAGTTGAAACAGGGACTCGTACCCTCAAAGATGCTGTTGATGCAGCCTTTGGAGCATGGATGAATGACCTTGAAGCCTTTTATGTTCTGGGATCTGCTGTGGGACCTCATCCATATCCTACCATTGTTCATGAGTTCCAAAAGGTCATCAGTGAAGAATCTCGCCGTCAAATCTTAGAAAAAGAAGGCCGTTTACCAGACTACGTTATTGCCTGTGTAGGTGGTGGTTCCAATGCCATCGGAGCTTTTTCTCAGTATGTGACTGATGAAGAAGTCAAATTGGTTGGGGTTGAAGCTGCTGGTCACGGACTTGATACAGACAAGCACGCAGCTACTATGACAAAAGGTAGTATCGGAATTGTTGACGGTATGAAGACCTATGCAGTCTTTAAGGAAGACGGAGAGCTAGCTCCAGTTTACTCTATCTCAGCTGGATTGGACTATCCAGGGGTTGGCCCAGAACACGCTTACTTTAAAGATTCAGGTCGCGTGGAATATGTTGCAGCGACAGACGAAGAAGCTGTTCAGGCTCTCCTCCTTCTCAGCAAGACTGAAGGAATTATCCCAGCGATTGAAAGCTCACACGCTATCGCAGAAGCAGTTAAACGTGCACCGAAACTAAGTAAAGATGAGATTATCATCATCAATGTCTCTGGTCGTGGAGACAAGGATGTAGCTGCGATTGCAGACTACCTAGAAGCTAAAAAATAAAAGATGGAAAAATTACAGTCTTTTCTCTCACAGAGAGCTTGTGGTTGCTGGAAACAAGCAGAGAAAGCTGTAAGGTTGGGTCCGTCTAAAACGAGAGAAGAAAACATAATTCTCAAGGGAGTGCCCTTTATCGCACAGCCTGTTACAGGAGGTATCTGAGACAGGAATGAGAGATAGGAAAAATCCTATAATTGAGGTGGCACCGCGAATTTCGTCCTCACGCAAGTTGTTTTGCGTGGGGATTTTTCATACAGTCGCCACGGACTAGAAGTAGAACTGAAAGGGAAATTACAATGGAACGAATCATTCATGGAGATGTCTTATCACCAATCTTGGCTTATATGCGCCTAAAGGGGCAACACAAGGTTATCTTGGAGAGTATTCCGAGAGACAAGGAAACAGCTCGTTTTTCTATCCTAGCTTATAATCCAGTTTTTGAGATTAAGTTTGAAAATGGGGTCCTTTATCAAAATGGGCAAGTGATTGATCGTGATCCCTTGGATTTCCTTTATGAAGTGACTCATAAGAGCCAGCACCATTCAGACCTACCTTTTGGTGGGGGAGCCATTGGTTTTGTTGGTTACGATATGATTTCGCTTTATGAAGAAATTGGTCAAATCCCTCAAGATACAATTGGAACGCCAGACATGCATTTCTTTGTCTATGAGAGTTACATGGTCTTTGACCACAAGAAGGAAAAAATTCATGTCATCGAGGATGCTCTCTATAGTGAGCGCAGTCAAGAAGCCTTGGAAGAAGCCTTGAACCAAGTGCTTGAGGAATTACGCATTCCTGCTCCAAATGAATTTGAAGACTTGGATCTATCTCCGTTAGACTTCAAACCGCATATCGCTCCTCAGAAGTTTGAGGAAATGGTGGAAATAGCTCGTGACTTGATTCGTAACGGGGATATGTTCCAATGTGTACTCAGTCAGCGTTTCTCAGCAGAAGTTACTGGAAATCCATTTGACTTCTACAGAAATCTCCGCGTGACCAATCCATCCAATTACCTCTATTTCTATGATTTTGGGGATTATCAAATCATCGGTGCCAGTCCAGAAAGTTTGGTTTCTGTCAAAAATGGCATCGTGACAACCAATCCGATCGCAGGGACACGACCAAGAGGAGCTACGGATGAAGAAGACAAGGCTTTGGCGACAGACCTGCTTTCGGATGAGAAGGAAACAGCAGAGCATCGGATGTTAGTAGACTTGGGACGTAACGATATTGGTCGCATCTCTGAAACGGCCAGTGTCCAAGTCACTAAGTATATGGAAGTGGAGCTTTTCCGTTATGTCATGCATTTGACCAGCGTGGTCAAGGGGCGTTTTCTTCCAGAACTCACTGCCATGGATGCTTTGAAAGCAACACTTCCAGCTGGAACAGTTTCAGGAGCACCAAAGATTCGAGCGATGAGACGCATCTATGAACTGGAAACGGAAAAACGGGGCGTATACGCAGGAGCAATCGGCTACTTGTCTGCGACGGGTGATATGGACTTTGCCATTGCCATCCGAACCATGATTCTCAAAAATCAAACAGCCTATGTGCAGGCTGGGGCAGGGATTGTCTATGACTCCATCGCCCAAAACGAATACCAAGAAACCATTAACAAAGCAAAATCTATGACTAGAATTGGAGAACTAAGACCATGATTTTATTGATTGACAACTATGATTCTTTTACCTATAACTTGGCCCAATACATTGGGAATTTTGCAGAAGTTCAGGTTTTGAGAAATGATGATCCCAAGCTGTATGAAGAAGCTGAAAAAGCAGATGGTCTGGTCTTTTCTCCTGGTCCTGGTTGGCCAGTTGATGCTGGAAAGATGGAAGACATGATTCGTGATTTTTCTGGCAAGAAGCCGATTTTAGGGATTTGTTTGGGCCACCAAGCTATCGCAGAAGTCTTTGGTGGTAAGTTAGGTTTGGCTCCAAAAGTCATGCATGGGAAACAGAGCAATATCAGCTTTGAAGCGCCATCTGTTTTGTATAAAGGTATCGAGGATGGCCGTGCGGTCATGCGTTATCACAGTATTTTGATTGAAGAAATGCCAGAAGACTTTGAAGTGACAGCTCGTTCGACTGATGACCAAGCCATCATGGGGATTCAACATAAAAACCTACCGATTTATGGTTTCCAGTACCATCCAGAGAGCATTGGAACGCCAGATGGCTTGTCTTCTATTCGGAATTTTATCGAGAAGGTTGTAAAGTGAGGAAACTAGGATGAAAGAGATTATTGAAAAACTAGCAAAATTTGAAAATTTATCAGGTGTGGAAATGACGGATGTCATTGAGCGTATTGTAACTGGGCGTGTTACTGAGGCGCAGATTGCTTCTCTCCTTTTGGCTCTTAAGATGAAGGGGGAAACACCTGAAGAACGCACAGCCATTGCCCAAGTCATGAGAGGGCATGCCCAACATATTCCAACTGAAATTCATGATGCCATGGACAACTGTGGTACAGGTGGGGACAAGTCTTTCAGCTTTAACATCTCTACAACTGCAGCCTTTGTCTTGGCTGGTGGTGGTGTTCACATGGCAAAACACGGTAACCGCTCGATTTCTTCTAAATCTGGTTCTGCAGATGTCCTCGAAGCCTTAGGCATCAACCTAGACCTCAAACCAGCTGAATTAGGTAAGGTCTTTGATAAAACTGGTATCGTCTTTCTCTTTGCTAAAAATATGCACCCAGCAATGAAATACATCATGCCAGCTCGTTTGGAATTGGGAATTCCAACAATCATGAACTTGACTGGTCCTCTGATTCACCCAATGACTTTGGAAACACAGCTTCTTGGTATTAGTCGTCCAGAACTTCTAGAAAGTACAGCTCAGGTTTTGAAAAATATGGGTCGCAAACGTGCTATAGTGGTTGCTGGTCCAGAAGGATTGGACGAAGCTGGTTTGAATGGAACAACCAAGATTGCCCTTCTTGAAAATGGCGAAATCACCTTGTCAAGCTTTACTCCAGAAGATCTAGGGATGGAACGCTACGCTATCGAAGATATTCGTGGAGGCAACGCTCAGGAAAATGCAGAAATTTTGCTTAGAGTTCTTAAAAATGAACCAAGTCCATTCTTGGAAACGACAGTTTTAAATGCTGGTCTTGGTTTCTATGCTAATGGCAAGGTAGCTAGCATCAAGGATGGAGTTGCCTTGGCCCGCGAAGTCATTGCTAGTGGCAAGGCCCTTGAAAAACTCAGACTGTTACAGGAGTACCAAAAATGAGTCAGGAATTTTTAGCACGAATTTTGGAGCAGAAGGCGCGTGAGGTCGAGCAGATGGAGCTGGAGGAAATCCAGCCCCTGCGCCAGACCTATCGTTTAGCTGACTATCTAAAACAACATCAAGACCGTTTACAGGTAATCGCAGAAGTCAAGAAGGCTAGCCCTAGTCTGGGAGATATCAATCTAGATGTGGATATTGTGCAACAGGCCCAGACTTATGAAGCAAACGGCGCAGTGATGATTTCTGTTTTGACAGATGAGGTTTTCTTTAAAGGGCATTTGGATTATCTGCGGGAGATTTCCAGTCAGGTAAACATTCCGACGCTCAACAAGGATTTTATTATCGATGAAAAGCAAATCATCCGTGCTCGTAATGCTGGTGCGACAGTTATCTTGCTCATTGTGGCTGCCTTGTCAGAAGAACGCCTTAAGGAACTGTATGACTATGCGACAGAGCTTGGTCTGGAAGTGTTAGTGGAAACTCATAATCTAACTGAACTGGAAGTGGCCCACAGACTTGGTGCTGAGATTATCGGGGTCAATAATCGCAACTTAACCACCTTTGAGGTCGACTTGCAGACCAGTGTAGATTTGGCTAAACACTTCAAAGATGATTGCTTGTACATTTCTGAATCGGCTATTTTCACAGGGCAGGATGCGAAACGAGTAGCACCATCCTTTAACGGAATTTTAGTTGGGACAGCTCTCATGCAGGCAGAAGATGTAGCCCAGAGAATCAAGGAGTTGCAGATTGACAAAGGTTAAGATTTGTGGATTATCGACCAAAGAAGCGGTGGAAACAGCCGTGTTAGCAGGAGCAGACTACATTGGTTTTGTCTTTGCGCCCAGTAAAAGACAGGTGACCTTGGATCAGGCTGCTGAGTTGGCTGAGTTCATTCCTGCAGATGTAAAAAAGGTTGGTGTATTTGTTTCACCAAGTCGGGCAGAACTGCTAGAATCCATTGACAAAGTTGGCTTGGACTTGGTACAGATTCACGGTCAGGTGGTGGATGATTTGTTTGAGGATTTGCCTTGTGCTAGCATTCAGGCTGTGCAGGTGGATGGAGAGGGTCATGTGCCCCATTCTCAGGCAGACTATTTACTCTTTGATGCCCCTGTGGCAGGGAGTGGCCAGATTTTTGACTGGGGGCAACTGGATACGACTGGATTAACTCAGCCCTTCTTTATCGCAGGTGGGCTTAAGGAAGACAATGTAGTAAAAGCAATTCAACACTTTACTCCCTATGCAGTAGATGTATCGAGCGGAGTGGAGACAGATGGACAAAAAGATCATGAAAAAATTAGAAGATTTATAGAGAGGGCAAAGAATGGCATATCAGGAACCAAATAAAGATGGATTTTACGGAAAATTCGGCGGACGTTTTGTCCCAGAAACATTGATGACAGCAGTTTTGGAGTTGGAGAAGGCCTACCGTGAAAGTCAGGCAGATCCAAGTTTCCAAGAGGAATTAAACCAACTCTTGCGCCAGTACGTGGGACGTGAAACTCCCCTTTACTACGCAAAAAATTTGACTCAGCATATTGGCGGAGCCAAGATTTATCTTAAACGTGAAGACCTGAATCATACAGGGGCCCACAAGATTAACAATGCCTTGGGACAAGTTTTGCTTGCTAAACGCATGGGTAAAAAGAAAATTATCGCTGAGACAGGTGCAGGTCAGCACGGTGTGGCAACTGCAACAGCTGCAGCCCTCTTTAACATGGAATGTACCATCTACATGGGTGAAGAGGATGTCAAACGCCAAGCCCTCAATGTGTTCCGTATGGAGCTTTTGGGAGCTAAGGTTGAGGCAGTGACAGACGGTTCGCGCGTGCTCAAGGATGCGGTCAATGCAGCTCTTCGTTCATGGGTGGCAAATATCGACGACACCCACTATATTCTTGGTTCTGCCTTGGGGCCTCATCCTTTCCCAGAAATCGTTCGTGACTTCCAAAGCGTTATTGGTCGAGAAGCTAAACAACAGTACCGTGACTTGACAGGACAAGATCTGCCAGATGCTTTAGTAGCCTGTGTTGGTGGTGGTTCTAATGCTATCGGGCTCTTCCATCCCTTTGTAGAAGATGAGTCTGTAGCTATGTATGGGGCTGAAGCGGCTGGACTTGGTGTGGATACGGAGCACCACGCAGCTACCTTGACCAAGGGTCGTCCGGGTGTCCTTCATGGTTCCCTCATGGATGTGCTCCAAGATGCCCATGGTCAAATTCTTGAAGCCTTCTCTATCTCAGCAGGTTTGGACTATCCTGGTATTGGTCCAGAACATTCTCACTACCATGATATCAAACGTGCCAGCTATATTCCTGTGACGGACGAGGAAGCCTTGGAAGGATTCCAGCTCTTGTCTCGTGTGGAAGGAATTATCCCAGCCTTA
Organism: Streptococcus sp.; assembly: GCA_019414935.1. Taxonomy (GTDB): domain Bacteria; phylum Bacillota; class Bacilli; order Lactobacillales; family Streptococcaceae; genus Streptococcus. Next base: position 4,512 of record DXLD01000016.1, on the reverse strand, counting down.
GAATCTAGTCATGCTATCGCCTTTGCGGTGAAATTGGCCAAAGAACTGGGCCCAGACAAGTCCATGATTGTCTGTCTATCAGGTCGTGGGGACAAGGATGTGGTCCAAGTCAAAGACCGCTTGGAAGCAGACGCAGCAAAGAAGGGAGAAGCTCATGCCTAAGACATTAACAGAAAAATTGAACGCTATTAAAGCAGCTGGGAAAGGAATTTTTGTTCCCTATATCATGGCTGGAGACCATGAAAAAGGTTTGGATGGACTCGGTGAAACAATCCACTTTTTAGAAGATTTGGGTGTCTCTGCCATTGAAGTAGGCATTCCCTTTTCAGATCCAGTTGCAGATGGACCTGTTATCGAAGAAGCAGGCTTGCGCAGTCTAGCCCACGGAACTTCTACCCAGGCTTTGGTTGAAACCTTGAAAACCATTGAAATAGAAGTACCACTTGTCATCATGACCTACTTTAACCCCCTCTTTCAGTACGGTGTGGAGAACTTTGTCAAAGATTTGGCAGATACAGCGGTTAAGGGCTTGATTATTCCAGACCTGCCTCATGAGCATGCCAACTTTGTAGAACCATTTTTGGCAGATACAGACATTGCTTTGATTCCTTTAGTAAGCTTGACAACAGGGATTGAGCGCCAAAAAGAGTTGATTGAAGGAGCGGAGGGATTCGTCTATGCCGTTGCCATCAATGGGGTGACAGGGAAATCAGGCAATTACCGCGCAGATTTGGACAAGCACTTGGCACAATTGCATCAAGTAGCCGACATCCCAGTCTTGACAGGTTTTGGGGTGTCTAGTCAAGCTGACGTAGAACGCTTCAATGCGGTGTCAGATGGTGTTATCGTTGGTTCGAAAATTGTAAAAGCCCTCCACCAAGGAGAGCCGATTCAGGACTTTATCAAACAAGCAGTAGCTTACCAAAAATAATCACACAAGCAGCGAGCAAGAGGAAAGGCACGAAAGGAAGTCTTTCCTTTTTCTTTTGCAGGAGAAAGGCTAGTTTTAGATACCATTTGCTAAATTACTCTGATATGTAACTTTAAGAAAAAGCTAATTATTGTAGTAATTTCTTTAAGAAAATGATATAATTCATTAAAAAGTATTCGGAGGAGGAAGAATTATGTTAAATCAGGATCTCTTTGATTCGCTCAAGGCACAAAAAATTGTAGATACTTTGATGAAAGGTCAAAAAGATTATGTAGATGAACGTCTAGAAAAAAGAGAGACAATGAAAGTGTCGAATGGTTATGCATGGACGCGACCTAATCATATTGATAATGCATTTGCATCAGCAGATTTGTTTGAGTATAAATTACAATTAGCAGGACAGACTTGGGGATATTTAGAATTTGAAACAAATACAGAAAAATATGGGAAAGTATTGTTAATTATAAAGGGTAAGAAGCGACTTACGAGCCAATTTCCTTTGGTACAAAAAAATAAGAGTGGCTACTTATTTGAATATGCTCGGATGAATACACTTTATCTTAATCAACATTCTTCCTACAAAAATGATGAAGATAGTCATTCTTTTCCAATTCAGATGGAGTTAGTTTCTGATGAAATGATTCAAGAAATTGAACAAGCTACCAAAAATTCGAATATCGAAAAATTTATGATTTTAACTTATGAGGCGGACTCAGAAAACAATATTATATCTGTAGATGTTGTTATGCCTGATGCACGAACTGGTCAGTTACACTTGATTCAGGATTTGTCTGAGTATATTCAATCAAGTTCGTACCATTTCGAAGAAGCTAAATATCAAGATATTCCTAATTTTTCAGAATTATCGGAAACAGAAGATTTTGAAATTATTCCAAGAATAGAAAAACAAGAAGGTCAAAAGTAGTAAGGGGTATGTAAATGTTTAATGGTCGGGTATTGAAAGAATTACGGCTGTTAAATGGTTTAAGTAGAGCAGAATTGGCTCAGAGAATTAATTTAACGGAACAAGCCATTTGGCAGTTTGAGTCTAACGAAACGAAACCTAAATTATCAACTAGACTGCATTTGGCCAACCAATTTCATGTTGATTTAACTTATTTTGAACAGGAAGAAGAGAGTATTCGATTTGATTCTTCTGTAATTGCCTTTAGAAATGCAGATCTAGCAACACGGAAAACAATAGATATTCAAACTATATATCTACATAAGGTAGATAGTTTGATTGATTATTTTGAAAGTTTTGTAATTATACCTAATATTACAATTCATGACCTAAGTAATGTAGTGAGTGAATCTTATCATAAGGGAGAATCTATTGAGGAATTGGCTCTTTACGCCAGGGAAAAATTAGGTATTTCAAAAGATAATCATGATTTGCTTTATAAATTAGAACGTTCAGGAATCTATATCGTGGAACGACTAATTAATGGTCAAGCTGATGCTTATAGTGCATGGTCAAAATTGGGAAGACCTTATATTGTGTTGGGGACAAATAAATCATCTGTACGTCGAAATTTTGACTTAGCTCATGAGCTAGGACATATTCTTTTACACAAATATAAAGATATGAATGAAGATGGCGATCGTTTGGAGCAAGAAGCAAATTATTTTGCATCATGTTTTTTATTGCCAAAAGAAGAGTTTTTAGTCAAATTTGAAGAGAGGGTTGGCAAGCGTGTCAGCAATCCTGATAGTTATATTTTATTGAAGTCGGATTTGAATGTTTCGATACAGGCTTTAGAGTATCGAGCTTTTAAGTTAGGATTATTGACTCCAAAGCAACATTCTTACTTTTATCGTCAAATTGCGCAAAAAGGTTACAAAATGATTGAACCTTTGGATGATCAAATTTTTGTAAAAAAACCAAGCAAAGTAAAGAGTATTCTGGATGTCGTTTTGAGTAATCATCTAGTCAGTCTAGCGACTATAATGTCTAAACAAAGTATTCGTTTACAGTTTATAAGCGAAATATTTTCAGTCGAAATGAAATTTTTTGATCAGTATCAAGAAGATAAAAGAACGGATCGATTTGATAACATCATTCCTTTGTATAAAAGAAATAATTTATAATTTAACTGTGAAATAATTTCATGAAGGACATATGGCAGAAATTGGACTTTATCAAACAAGCAGTAGCTTACCAAAAATAATCACACAAGCAGCGAGCAAGAGGAAAGGCACGAAAGGAAGTCTTTCCTTTTTCTTTTGCAGGAGAAAGGAAAGAATCCCCGTAGCAGAAGCAAACTGAATCAAGATCAGTAACTCCGTTGCGCTAAAGACGATAGCACAAGAAGCTAAAAAGAGGAAATCCCCTGCACCCATGCGGATATCGATAAAATGAGCCAAAATTCCAAGGATAAGAAAGAAGACCATGACCAGATTCCAGCCAGAGGAAGCCATGAGGATTAGGTGGAAAGTCATCCAGACCAGTAAGGGATATTCCTGATGGTGAAAGTCGTAGATGCCCAAGGTCAAACCAGCAGTGATTAGGATGATTTGACCCAAAGAGAACCAGCCCCATGACCAAGCCAGAAAGAGGAGTCCTAAACCTAGTTCAAAAAGGGCATACCAGACAGGATAAGGAGCCTTGCAGTAGCGACAGCGAAAGTGATTGAGCACCTGCGAGAGAATCGGAATCAAATCTAAGGGACGCAAGCGAGTCTGACAGGAGTCGCAGTGACTAGCAGGTTGGATAATGGATTGATCTGGAAAACGGTCAATGACTAAACCAAGAAAGGAAGCGAGGATGCTCCCGACAAGAAAAAAATAAAAATCAATCATACTTATCTATTCGTAAAAAATGGGAGAAGTAGTATAATGGAGAAATATAGATAAGATGGTGAGGTCAATATGACAATTCGTTTTGAAGAAAAGGTGAATACAGAAAACGCTCAGCTCGTATGCCAATGGTCCAACTCCCTTGGTAAATCCTTTCAAGAACAATGGATGGGACCAAAGACTCCTTTTCCCTTGACAATTCAAGTCTTGCAAGATTTGGAAGGAATCTTTTCAATCTTTGATGGACACGAGTTTGTTGGACTAATACAAAAAATCAGGCTAGAAGACAGTAATCTTCATATTGGAAGATTTTTTATCAACCCCCAGAAACAGGGGCAAGGCTTAGGTAGCCAGGCTTTAAGGAAATTTGTTAGTTTAGTCTTTGAAAATGGAGACATAGATAGTATTTCTCTAAATGTCTTCGAGGAAAATCAAGCAGCCAAGCACCTTTATCAAAAAGAAGGATTTGAAATTGTTCAAACCATTGAAGCACCTGTACGAAAATACGTTATGAAAAAGCTTAGATAGAAAGCAAAAAAGCCTTGATTCCAAGGCCTTTTTATATTATAAACTCATTAAAACAACTCCCAGTAAGGTGTGGAATGTTTTTTAGTCTGTGTCATATAAAAATAAATAGAATGAATAGCTATAGCTAGAGCTAAAATGGTTGTTATACTCACTACTATTATAGGATTAGGAGCAAAGATTAAAGAGAGAATCAAGGCTACCAGATAGAGTGTCGCTTGGACACAGTAGTAACTTTTCGAATAGCGAAGATAGTG
>DXLD01000159.1:0-3398 GCA_019414935.1 Streptococcus sp. | reverse complement strand
CATACAGATATTGTAACAAAAAAAGCCCTATTTGGATAGGAAATAGCTAAATTCTTGTCTTCCTATGATGAAGATGATAAAATAAACGCATGAAATTAGATAAATTATTCGAGAAATTTCTTTCTCTTTTTAAAAAAGAAACAAGTGAACTAGAGGATTCTGATTCGACTAGCTTACGTCGCTCTCGTAGTGATCGAAAAAAATTAGCTCAAGTGGGTCCGATTCGAAAATTCTGGCGTCGCTATCATCTGACGAAAATCGTTGTTATACTAGGTTTGAGTGCAGGCTTGTTAGTCGGAACCTATTTGTTTGCTGTAGCCAAGTCAACCAATGTCAATGATTTGCAAAATGCCTTGAAAACTCGGACTCTCATTTTTGACCGTGAAGAAAAAGAGGCAGGTGCCTTGTCTGGTCAAAAGGGAACCTACGTTGAATTGACTGACATCAGTAAAAACTTGCAGAATGCTGTTATTGCGACAGAAGACCGTTCTTTCTATAAAAATGACGGGATTAACTATGGTCGTTTCTTCTTGGCTATTGTCACTGCTGGACGTTCAGGTGGTGGCTCTACCATTACCCAACAGCTGGCTAAGAACGCCTATCTATCGCAGGATCAAACTGTTGAGAGAAAAGCGAAAGAATTTTTCCTAGCTTTAGAATTAACAAAAAAATATAGCAAAGATCAAATTCTAACCATGTACCTTAACAACGCCTATTTTGGAAATGGTGTATGGGGTGTAGAAGATGCGAGTAAGAAATACTTTGGAGTTTCTGCATCAGAAGTGAGTCTCGATCAAGCTGCGACTCTGGCAGGGATGCTCAAAGGACCGGAACTGTATAACCCCTTGAAATCTGTAGAAGATTCTACCAATCGTCGTGATACTGTCTTGCAAAATATGCTTGCAGCGGGTTACATTGATAAAAAACAAGAAACCGAAGCTGCAGAAGTTGATATGACTTCGCAATTGCACGATAAGTATGAAGGAAAAATATCAGATTACCGCTATCCTTCTTATTTTGATGCGGTGGTTAATGAAGCTGTTTCCAAGTATAATCTAACAGAGGAAGAGATTGTCAACAATGGCTATCGCATTTACACAGAGCTGGACCAAAACTACCAAGCAAATATGCAGGTTGTTTATGAAAATACCTCACTATTTCCTAGGGCAGAGGATGGAACGTTTGCTCAATCAGGAAGTGTAGCTCTCGAACCGAAAACAGGGGGAGTTCGTGGAGTTGTTGGTCAAGTTGCAGATAATGATAAAACTGGATTCCGGAATTTCAACTATGCAACTCAATCAAAACGTAGCCCTGGTTCTACAATTAAGCCTTTAGTTGTTTATACGCCAGCAGTTGAAGCAGGTTGGGCCTTGAATAAGCAGTTGGATAACCATACCATGCAGTATGACAGCTATAAGGTTGATAACTATGCAGGAATCAAAACGAGTCGAGAAGTTCCTATGTATCAAGCCTTGGCAGAATCGCTTAATCTACCTGCTGTTGCCACTGTTAATGACTTGGGTGTTGACAAGGCTTTTGAGTCGGGCGAAAAATTCGGACTCAACATGGAAAAAGTCGACCGTGTTCTTGGTGTTGCTTTGGGAAGCGGTGTCGAAACAAACCCTCTTCAAATGGCTCAAGCATATGCTGCTTTTGCAAATGAAGGTTTAATGCCGGAAGCTCATTTTATTAGTAGAATTGAAAATGCTAGTGGACAAGTTATTGCAAGCCATAAGAATTCACAAAAACGGGTGATCGATAAGTCTGTAGCTGACAAGATGACCAGTATGATGTTGGGGACATTCACCAACGGCACCGGTATTAGTTCATCGCCTGCAGATTATGTCATGGCAGGGAAAACTGGAACAACTGAAGCAGTTTTCAATCCGGAGTACACAAGTGACCAGTGGGTAATTGGTTATACTCCGGATGTAGTGATTAGCCACTGGCTTGGCTTTCCGACCACTGATGAAAATCACTATCTAGCAGGATCTACTTCAAACGGTGCGGCCCATGTCTTTAGAAACATTGCAAATACCATTTTACCTTATACGCCAGGAAGTACCTTTACCGTTGAAAATGCTTATAAGCAAAATGGGATTGCGCCAGCTAATACAAATAATCAAGTACAGAGTAATGAAACCAATCAGACGGATAATAGCCTTTCTGATATTAGAAGTCGTGCACAAAATCTGGTAGATGAGGCGAGTCGTGCTATATCAGATGCTAAAATTAAGGAAAAAGCACAAACAATATGGGATTCGGTAGTCAATCTATTTCGTTAAGATGCTTGTCAAAGCCTAGCTTTCTTGTTATAATAGATAGGATGGAGGCGTTATGGCACTAAAAAAAGCAAGCCTAGCTTGTGCGGTTTGTGGTTCGAGAAACTATTCAATCAAGATCAGCGGAAACCCCAAGCCAACACGACTAGAAGTAAATAAATTTTGTAAACATTGTGGTAAGTATACTACACACAGAGAAACGAGATAGGAGAGAGCGATGCGTTTTATTGGAGATATTTTTCGACTTCTTAAAGACACAACATGGCCAACTCGCAAGGAAAGCTGGAGAGATTTTCGTTCTATCATGGAATACACTGCTTTCTTTGTTGTGATTATTTATATTTTTGACAAGTTGATTGTTTCAGGTTTGATTCGATTTATTAACATTTTTTAGAAGAACTGTGAAGTCATTCACGCTAAAAGTCTTCTATTATGAAAGGAAGTATCATGGATAGTTTTGATAAAGGATGGTTTGTCTTACAAACTTATTCTGGTTATGAAAATAAGGTAAAAGAAAATCTATTACAACGTGCACAAACCTACAATATGTTGGATAATATTTTACGTGTTGAAATTCCAACACAGACAGTGCAAGTTGAAAAAAATGGAAAGAAAAAAGAAGTAGAAGAAAATCGCTTTCCAGGTTATGTTCTTGTAGAAATGGTCATGACAGATGAAGCTTGGTTTGTTGTTCGAAACACACCAAACGTTACAGGATTCGTCGGATCTCACGGAAATAGATCAAAACCCACTCCATTATTGGAACAAGAAATCCGTGATATCTTGATTTCTATGGGACAAACTGTACAAGAGTTTGATATTGATGTTGAAGTTGGTCAAACTGTACGTATCATTGATGGTGCTTTTGCAGACTATACTGGTAAGATTACAGAGATTGATAACAATAAAGTGAAGATGATTATCTCTATGTTTGGAAATGACACAGTTGCAGAAGTAAACCTAAACCAAATCGCAGAATTATAACCCTGAGAGAGGCATGTCCTCTCTTTTTTGCGCAGTTGAAGCGGTGTAGAGAACAGAACGGGAAAATAGGACAAAAGTGTTTTTGAATCTGTTAGACTGTATCTAGAAAGGGGAACAATATGCTTAAAAAAT
>DXLD01000158.1:0-3406 GCA_019414935.1 Streptococcus sp. | reverse complement strand
GGTTCAAAGGCCAACTGTCCAAAGAGGGCTGCTTGTTGGTCCCCAGCCATACCTGAGATTGGCACTTCTCCACCGTAGAAATGGAATGGAGCTGTCTTACCATAGATTTCAGAGTTAGAACGAACTTCTGGCAACATAGCCTTTGGAATGTTGAGGATTTCCAAAATCTCATCATCCCATTTAAGTTCTTTAATGTTATAAAGCATGGTACGAGCTGCATTTGAGTAGTCCGTCACGTGAGCCGCACCGTCAGTCAATTTCCAAACCAACCAAGTATCGATGGTACCAAAGAGCAATTCCCCTTTTTCTGCTCGCTCTTGAGCACCTTCTACATGATCCAAAATCCAACGAACCTTGGTAGCAGAGAAGTAAGCATCGATGATCAAACCAGTCTTTTCATGGAATTTTTCCACATAACCTTGACTTTTTAGTTGTTCAGCCAAAGGAGCTGTCTGACGTGATTGCCAAACGATAGCATTGTAGATAGGGAGCCCTGTTTTCTTATCCCAGACGACAGTTGTTTCACGCTGGTTGGTAATCCCGATTGCTTCGATTTGATTTGGCTTGACACCACTTTCGATGAAAGCACCCGCAATAACTGACTGAACAGAGTTCCAAATTTCATTGGCATTGTGCTCTACCCAACCTGCCTGAGGGAAAATCTGGGTAAACTCTTTTTGACTCGAGCTAACTTTTTCTCCTTTTTTGTTGAAAATAATGGCACGAGAACTTGTAGTTCCCTGGTCAATGGCCATAATGTATTTTTCTTGTGACATGTGCTGTCCTCCTGATAAAGATCTTGAGGATGTTTCCTCTTTACACTAACTAGTATACAAAATAAAGCGCTTTCTTATTCATCAACTTTTTTTAATTTTTTAAAAAATGTGAGTAGATTGTGTGAATTTCACAAAAAAGACCTGGAACAACCAAGCCTTTTAAGTGAATAATAACTGACGAATCGCTGCCAAATCTTCCAAATCCAAGTCGTTTTTTAAATAATAAACTGGAGTCTGTTCCTTCTTATGAATCGGGTTATTGGTAACCAGCAAATCATAATGTCGAGTTCGGTCATAGGCTTCAATGGTAATAAAACGATTGTATTCCAAATACCGTTTCAAAATGGCTGCCATCCTTGAAAAGACAAGAAAACCTGATGTCAAATCCAAACCAATCCGCATATGCTGGCCACCATTTTCAGCCATATATTCAATTAACTGGAGCCATTCCCAGAGAATTTTCTTATCCAAATCCGTCCCCTGCTGAAAGGCAGGCAAGGCATGAAAAATCTCCTCTGCCGTTCCCCTAAAATCATGTTCCATCAAAAAATAAGGATGACGATTCTCCAACTGGTACTTGTAGCGGTCCTGTAAAATATAGCCCTTATAGAGATAGACTTGAGCACAAAGCTGACTGAGTTCATAGGTAACGTGATCCTCTGTATAATCACCCAGCAACTCCTCCTTCTTCATTTCTTGAATCAACTGTGTCAGCAAATCGGCCAACTGCCCTCCAAAACCAAGGATATATTCCATAGTATGAAGAGGAAGAATGCGATGAGATAGGAGGAAAGAGAAGAAAATCATCATCTCCCCATCCTCAGTTCCTAGAGGAAGGTGTTGTCCAGCGCAAAAGGACGGAGCCTTTCGATGCAAACGAAGGTAGAAAATATTGTCAAAATACCCTCGCATTTTCTCTTCTATGACTTGAAACTGACAGGCATTGACCCGAAGACGCTGTTGACTGATATGAGTCCAGAGAACCAAGTCCAATTTCTGACCCGAAGACAAACTTGCACCGCAGATTTCTTCTAAAGTAGCAATCTCCTGTTTTCTCTCTGGTTTCTGCATGTGACCTTCCCATTCCTGACTCGACCAGACCTTGCGGAAAAGACAGAAATAGAAATAGCGAATCTGATGCTCTGGACCTCGCCAACGTCCATTTTGGATGGATAAGTCAAATTCTGACAAAATCTGATTCAAACTAGCTAAGTGGCGACCAAGCGTAGCCTCGCTAATCATCAATTCTTGAGCCAGCTGATGGGCTAAAAACTGTTGGTGGTAGAGAAGATAGACCAAAATCTGGTATTTAACAGCATTCTCCAAAAACAGGCTCCGAATATCTCTCCCCTTGGTAGCTGCACCGATCGACAGGCGCAGATTTTCATCTTCTAAGGAGATATTCAGCTCTAAGCCACTGTCCAAAGCCTTGTCATTGAGTAGGGTGACATATTTGGTTAGGGTTGCTTTTGAAAATCCTGTTTCCTCCATTACAGCCTTGACGGTCGTCTGAGACTCTTGTAATAGAAAGGAAAGGATTGAAAATTGGCCAGATTCAGCCTTTTCCATCAAGTCTCCTAAATACATTTGTTACCCCTTTCATTTTCTACCTTAAGCATAGCATAAATCTTACAAATGCTGAAATAATCTGTTTCTCTTTTTATTTTCATGCTAATTTCCCAGTCCATTATCCTAAAAATCAACAAACACACGGCTCCCTCTTTGGGCATTTTTATGCTAAAATAGTAGCTATGGATAAAATTATTAAAACTATATCAGAAAGCGGAGCCTTTCGTGCTTTTGTCCTTGACAGCACAGAAACCGTCCGCACTGCTCAAGAAAAACACCAAACCCAAGCTAGCTCAACTGTAGCACTTGGTCGAACTCTTATCGCTAGCCAGATTCTCGCAGCCAATGAAAAAGGAAACACTAAACTAACAGTTAAGGTGCTGGGATCTAGCTCCCTAGGTGCTATCATCACCGTCGCTGATACCAAAGGTAACGTCAAAGGCTACGTTCAAAATCCTGGTGTTGACATCAAAAAGACTGCAACTGGTGAAGTTCTAGTTGGACCTTTTGTTGGAAATGGTCAATTCCTCGTTATCACAGACTACGGTACTGGAAATCCTTACAACTCTATGACTCCCCTTATCTCTGGAGAAATTGGTGAAGACCTTGCCTTTTACCTGACTGAAAGCCAACAAACACCTTCAGCAGTCGGTCTCAATGTCCTTTTGGACGAAGAAGACAAGGTCAAGGTTGCAGGTGGTTTCCTAGTCCAAGTCTTGCCGGGAGCCAAGGAAGAAGAGATTGCTCGCTTTGAAAAACGCATCCAAGAAATGCCAGCTATCTCGACCCTTCTCGAAAGTGAAGACCATATCGAAGCCCTCCTCAAGGCTATCTACGGGGACGAGGCCTACAAGCGTCTTTCTGAAGAAGAAATTCGTTTCCAATGTGACTGTAGCCATGAACGCTTTATGAACGCTCTTGCTAGCCTTCCAAGCTCAGACTTACAGGAAATGAAAGAGGAAGACCACGGGGCAGAAATCACTTGTCAATTCTGCCAAACAACTTACAACTTTGATGAACACGACCTGGAGGAACTCATTCGTGACAAATCTTAATACACC
>DXLD01000157.1:0-3428 GCA_019414935.1 Streptococcus sp. | reverse complement strand
GATTAGTTATAGGTTTCACTGGGCTAGGTATAGATTCTCTTCCGTATCTCTTAGTGACAGCTGTTTTAGCCTATGAATTTGCAAAAATGTTAGACCACTTTCCTTGTGCTAGCATACTGTGTCAGAAGTCAAATAATAAAGTAATTAGGTAGGAAATGCCCATTTCTTCTAGTTATGGATTTAACTTAAAAGATTAAAAACTATTGTCAATTTATCAATAACTGTTTGAAATAAAAAAGAAGTAGGTTTATCGGAGTCATGATTGAATCCGATTTTTCCTAGCCATGAAATATAAAAATAAAAAAAGAAAGGTAGAGCGAGATGTTCTAATTTGAACATGAGCGGAAAACTTTTCTAAAAACTCAGAAGAGAAGGGGAATTCGGGCTTGAATTGAAGCCGGTCTAATCTTCTCGATATCATCAAAATTAAGAAAGAAAGGAATTGAACCCACCCTAAAAGCAGTGGGAAAAAGATAGTTGGTCTAGCGAGCATCGCTCACTGTACCCAACTCCTATTTTCCCTTTGCTTTTTGACGGGTTTGGTATCTTATATTATGTCTATCCATATTGCTGCTCAGCAGGGTGAAATTGCTGACAAAATTCTTCTTCCTGGGGATCCTCTTCGTGCTAAGTTTATTGCGGAGAATTTCCTTGAAGATGCTGTTTGTTTTAACGAAGTGCGTAACATGTTTGGTTACACTGGTACTTACAAGGGTCACATTGTATCAGTCATGGGAACTGGTATGGGAATGCCATCCATCTCTATCTATGCGCGTGAGTTGATTGTTGACTACGGTGTGAAAAAATTGATTCGTGTGGGAACAGCAGGTTCATTGAATGAAGATGTTCACGTCCGTGAATTGGTTTTGGCGCAGGCAGCTGCAACCAACTCTAACATCATCCGCAATGACTGGCCACAGTACGATTTCCCACAAATCGCTAGTTTTGATTTGCTTGATAAGGCCTACCATATCGCTAAAGAACTCGGTATGACCACCCACGTTGGGAACGTTTTGTCTTCTGATGTCTTTTATTCAAACTACTTTGAAAAGAACATCGAACTTGGTAAATGGGGAGTCAAGGCTGTGGAAATGGAAGCAGCAGCCCTTTACTATCTGGCAGCCCAACACCATGTTGACGCGCTAGCTATTATGACTATCTCTGATAGTTTGGTCAATCCAGATGAAGACACGACTGCAGAAGAACGCCAAAATACCTTCACAGATATGATGAAGGTTGGATTAGAAACCTTGATTGCAGAGTAATTATATCTAAAAAGGAAGCCCTTCTTTATGAATTGGAGGACTTCCTTTTCTTATCTAGAAATTGATCTATCTCTTTTTGTGATCTGAGGATGACCACTTTATATGGATAGTTTTTTTGAATCCACTTGTAGCGTTCCTTAGCGGATTTGCTCCGTCCGTCCCAAAGAATCCATCTGATAAACTCCCAATTAAATTGTTCTTGACAACCAGCTGCCATACTTTCTCTGACCTTGCCTCGGTATGTGAGGTATCGTTTAAAGGCTCGTAGCAGACAATTCCAGCGAGAAAAATTGAGAAAGATGATTTGGTCAGCATCCTGCATTCTTTCCTCATATAAACACCAAGAATAATTCCCATCAATGACCCAAGCTTCATGCTTTGTGAGAAAATTTTCCATCTCGGTCAACATCCATTCACGATCACTGTCTTGCCAACCGGGTTGAAATTGGAGTGTGTCCATGTGAAGTTTTGGGATGGAGTAGCAGTGAGACAGCTTTTCAGCTAGAGTTGACTTACCAGCACCAGAATATCCGATAATTGCGATTTTCATTTTCTACCTTTTCCTATTTGGGGACAAAAAAACAGCCTCTATGGACTGTTTCTTATTTAGCAAGTTTAGCTGAAAGACGAGCTTTATCGCGGCTTGCTTTGTTTTTGTGAATCAAACCTTTAGTTTCTGCTTTATCGATAGCTGAGCTAGCAGCACGGAAAAGTTCTTCAGATGGGTTTGCTTCGAAAGCTTTGATAGCAGTACGCATAGCTGATTTTTGAGCTGAGTTCTTTTCGTTTTGTTTAACGTTCAATTCAGCGCGTTTGATAGCTGATTTAATGTTTGCCAATGTTCTTACCTCCATATTTACTAACTATACCATTATATCTGAAAACTTACGTTTTGACAAGGGAAAATTATTTTTTTAAGTAAATTTCATCGATTTCATGGTTCTTTGTTTTATGAAGAATCACTTCTGCACGATTTCTAGTTGGTTCAATATAATTTTGTAGATTTGTGAGATTGATACTGGTCCAGACCTGATGGGCAAAGGATTCCACTTCCCCAATCGGCATTTGAGTAAAACGATAATAGTAGCTATCAGGGTCGTTTTGGGCTAGGCTCAGCATCTTCAAGAAACGGTCCAGATACCAACTCTTGATGTCATCGACTGCAGCATCAACATAGATGGAGAAGTCAAAGAAGTCAGTAATGTAGAGACGCTCATTTTGTGGATTTTGAAAGACATTTATTCCCTCAACAATGACAAAATCAGCAGCTTTGACGCTCTGCTTTTCCTCAGGTACGATGTCGTAGACTTCATGAGAATAGACAGGAATATCTACATCTTGTCCATTTTTGATGTGATCCAGGAAGTTGAGAAGAGCTTCCATATCATAGCTTTCAGGAAATCCCTTGCGATTTAAAATCCCTTGTTCAATCAAGGTCTGGTTGGGATAGAGAAAGCCGTCAGTTGTTACCAACTCAACCGTAGCATCTGTAAGGGTACGGGACAGTAGGATTTGAAGTAGGCGACTGGTTGTGGATTTTCCAACGGCAACACTCCCAGAAACCCCAATGATAAAAGGCTGGGATTTGCTTTCACGTTGAAGGAAAATCCCTTTTGAAAAGGCCAAATCATCCTTGGTACGCTTGTAAATCTGGATGAGATGGGCTAGGGGGAGATAGACATCGGTAACATCCTGCAAGCTAATCTGGTCATTAAAACTCTTGATGGATTCTAATTCCTCTTCTGTCAAAGGAGGTGTTGTCTTTCGATGTAAGGATTGCCAAGTCTGGCGGCTGATTTTTTCAAAATGTAACAATTCGTTGGTCATTTGTTTTCCCCTAGATATTTTGTTTATCATACCATAAAAAGCTAAAAAAATAAAGCGGTTTCTTGATGATAGTAAGCCAATAGCGTATAATAGAAGTAGATAGAGGTTGACCAATTTATTGATGAGGTAGGAGCTACTTTCTCCTGACTTATAAGCCAATAAAGGGGGCTTTGGGATTCACAATTTATAGGAGGTGTACTATGAAAATCTTAAAAAGTTATATACTGGAACTCTGTTTTATTTTAAGTTTTGCACTACCTTTTATAAAAGGGGCGAATGCGGATAATGGTAGACGCTTTGTGGAAACCTATTACGGTTTTACTTTTTTGATGGAAC
>DXLD01000156.1:0-3429 GCA_019414935.1 Streptococcus sp. | reverse complement strand
ACAAGATTGTTGGGGAAACGCGAGATGACGCGGTTGGTGAGGCCTATGATAAGGTTGGCCGTGTCATGGGCTTGACCTATCCTGCCGGTCGTGAGATTGACGAGCTAGCTCATCAGGGACAGGATATTTATGATTTTCCTCGTGCCATGATTAAGGAAGATAATCTGGAGTTTTCATTTTCAGGTTTGAAATCTGCCTTTATCAATCTTCACCATAATGCCGAGCAAAAGGGAGAAAGCTTGTCCACAGAGGATTTGTGTGCTTCCTTCCAAGCAGCTGTCTTGGATATTCTTATGGCAAAAACTAAGAAGGCTTTGGAGAAATACCCTGTTAAAACCTTAGTCGTAGCAGGTGGTGTGGCAGCCAATAAAGGTCTCAGAGAACGCCTAGCAACTGAAATCACAGATGTCAAGATCATCATTCCACCTCTGCGCCTCTGCGGAGACAATGCAGGAATGATTGCCTATGCTAGCGTCAGCGAGTGGAACAAAGAAAACTTCGCAGGCTTGGACCTCAATGCCAAACCAAGTCTTGCCTTTGATACTATGGAATAAGGAGTCAGCTTAAGGCTGGCTTTTTTGCTCTCTTAAATGTCAGAATATTTTGACAAAACTATAAAAATAATGATATACTATATAAAAAATAGGAGGTGGTCAGATGATTGAGAGAATGGAATTGGGAGAATTTTACAAGGAATTGCGCTTGGCTAGAAAGCTAAAGCAGTCAGATGTGGCTTGTGCTGGACTAACAGCCTCTCAATTATCCAAGTTTGAACTAGGACAGTCTATGCTATCTGCAGACAAGTTGATCTTAGCCATCCAAGGAATCAATATGAATTTTGATGAGTTTGGTCATAAGCTCAACAATTATCAAGAATCTCCACATATGCGAATTGGTAGAAGGGTTGTGGATCGCTTTGTCCATCAAGATATCGCTGGCTTAGAGCAACTGTTGGAGGAAGTCGAACAAGAACAGATGGCGCAGACCTATCGTTGTTTGAATGCTATTGTAATTAAAAATGCCATCCATTCCTTAAATAAGAGATATCCGCTAACAGATGAGGATAGGGAGTTTCTGACCATCTATCTCTATGCTATCGAGTCTTGGACCTGGTTTGAACTCTATCTTTTTTGCAATACCATGCCCTTCTTAAGCAATCAAGATTTGATATTTTTATCAACTGCTTTAATTGAGAAATCTAAAGAATTTAAAGAGTTAGTACATAATCGATTGTATATGAAGCAAGGACTCTTAAATATCTTATCAGAGCTCATGGAGCGTAAACTTTTCTCTTATATCCCAATTTTTGAAGCTGAGCTAGAGAGCATGCTTCGTCCATACGATGTTTTTGAAAAAGTATTGTGGCAGTTTTTAAAGAAAATGAAGATTTTCCTTCAAACCAAAGGAAGCAATCAAAAAGAGATTGAAAGATTTATCCAATCTCTGCAAGTATTAGAAAATCCACAATTGCTAGCCCTCTTCGAATTGCGTTTGAAGCAATACAAAGAACTTATTGAGTAGTCAACAATTGCAAATCTGAAATTTCTATAAGAAAAAATATCAAATATGCGATTTTCTAAAATAAGCTAATTTTCGTGTTATACTATCCTTGTAAAGCACTTCAAGCAGATCCTAAGTCGCAGAAGTGGTTTATAGATGGGAATTCGTACAGTATATGTTTAATTATGAGCATACTGTAAATGGCTGGACTAAAAGTGAAACTTGGCGTCCTAGATAAAATGAGGTAAACGATGGAAAAACAAAGTCAGTTACAAATGTTAATTCATTCCCTATACAATAATAAAGAAATTAGCTTGACGGAAGAATTTAGGAAGCAATTGCTGGAAACAGCAAAACAGTTCTCTAGTACTAATGAAGATTTGTTAGCTGTACGTCTTTCTTTTGCCGTCTCTAAAGAATTGTTGAGCTTTAAAGGTGAACCGCCGACAGAGTTGTTGGATTTAGCAAAATTTGTCCAAAAGAAAGAAGCTAAATACAAGCAGGGAATAGTGTGGTCTGGTATTTTTAAAATATGATTCATTATAAAATACGGTATTAACATCGTATAATTGATGAATCTAACATGAAAAATATATAAGCGAGACTTGGATCTCAATGCCAAACCAAGTCTTGCCTTTGATACTATGGAATAAAATGGAGTCTGTCTGATTACAATCAGCAGACTTTTTTCTCTTTCCTGAATGTGTTATAATAGTCCATGCTGTGGCTGGAGCCTTTTCAGCCTACTTATACTCTTCGAAAATCTCTTCAAACCGTGTCAGCTTCTATCTGCAACCTCAAAACAATGTTTTGAGCAACCTGCGGCTAGCTTCCTAGTTTGCTCTTTGATTTTCATTGAGTATTATTAAGACAATACGAGGAGAAAGATGAAAGAAAAAGGATTTTGGGAGGGGGCGCAGGCAGCCATGCCAACGGCCCTTGGTTATATCAGTATCGGGCTGGCCTGTGGGATTATTGGTGCGCCTTATGTGACACCTGTGGAGATGGGCTTGATGAGCCTCTTTGTTTATGCTGGGAGCGCCCAGTTTGCCATGTTGGCCTTGATTGCGGTTCAAGCTCCTGTGGCAGCTATTGCTATGACGGTCTTTTTGATCAATTTGCGTCTCTTTTTGTTGAGCTTGCACGCATCAACCTATTTCCGTCATACCAGTCTCTGGCAAAATATCGGTATGTCTAGCCTCTTGACAGATGAGACTTATGGTGTTTTGATGGGCGAGTTAGCCCATACAGACAAGGTCAATCCTATGTGGATGCACGGAAACAATCTCAACAGCTATGTGGCTTGGTTTGTGGGAACAGTTGTCGGAACGGCTCTGGGTGGCCTGCTACCAAATCCAGAAATCTTTGGATTAGATTTTGCCTTGGTTGGGATGTTCATCGGAATTTTTGCTTCGCAATTCCAGATTATGCAAAGACGGATTCCTGTCCGCAATCTGCTCATTATCCTAGCAGTTGTTGCGGTGTCCTTCTTTTTACTCTTAACAGTGGTGTCTCAGTCACTAGCTGTTCTGTTTGCGACGCTACTTGGTTGTACAATGGGGGTGGTATTAGATGGTCAGTAAGTATCTTTTATTAGCAGTTATTTTCTCTGGCTTGGTGACCTGGATTCCCCGTATGATTCCCTTCATCTTGGTCAAGTATAAGGGTTTGCCTGCAATCGTTGAGCGTTTTTTGAAGTTCTTGCCCGTTTCTATTATCTTTGCCTTGATTCTTTCAAGCGTAGTAACAGGTAAGGTTGGGAGCCTTCCTCAAATCAAATGGCTGGATTTCTTAGCAGTCTTTCCAACAGCTTGGGTAGCCTTTCGTTATCGCAATCTAGTCGGAACAGTTCTCTTTGGAGTGGTCTTAATTGCACTCTTGCGTTTGGTCTTTTAATACTCTTCGAAAATCTCTTCAAACCACGTCAGC
>DXLD01000155.1:0-3462 GCA_019414935.1 Streptococcus sp. | reverse complement strand
ATTATAGCATAATTCCTTACGTTCTACAAATCAGGCAGTCTATTTATTTGGATTTTCTATTGTTCTGTCGCGCCATTTGCCAATCTGTCTGAAATATATTTGCTTGGTTCATTCTTCAAGAGATTTTCTAAACCAATGTTCTTCAGATATTCCAACTGAGAAGCCTTCTTGACATCCAGAACTTGAAAATCAAAACTAGTCGTTGTTTGAAGTTCTGTTGCACTTAACAGCTTGGTTTCAAGCTTAAATCCTGCTAATTTACGAGCTTCTATGATCGATTCATCTTTCTCTTCCGCCTCAAGAAGAGCTTTTTGGGTTTCTTCCACTCCATGTTGGTCAATATAAGTCTTCAACTCATCAGAAACTGGACGTTTTTGTTGGATAGTTAGACTCAAAAAAGTCTTGTCTTTGTATGTAATGGTTTGGGTTTGCTGGCTACCATCATCTGACTTTGGCAAAACCAAAGTCTTGGTCACAACTGTATTCTTCTCTGCATTCTCAATAACTGGCAATGCCGACTGAAGCGTATCCTTTTCTGTTTTTGTAGCCGGTCCAGTTTCTTTTTTCTGTCCGCAACCAACCAGGACAAAAAGGAAAGCTAGACTAACAAGAACAATTTTTTTCATTTCTCTCTTCTTTCTTTTTGAAATTAAAATAAGACTGGGAGTTGCTCCCAGCCTTGATGTTTATAGAGCTGCACGCAAACGTGCTTCTGCATTTTCTACATTACGGACAGAGCGTGGTAGGAAGGCACGAATATCGTCTTCCTTGTAGCCAACTTGCAGACGTTTTTCATCTACAAGGATTGGGCTCTTTAAAATTCTCGGTGTTTCCATAATCAGATTGAGAACTTCGTTGACACTCAAATCTTCAATATCCACTCCAAGGGCTTTGGCATAGCGATTTTTAGATGAAACGATGCTGGCTATTCCGTTATCTGTTTTGGTTAGAATATCCAGTAATTCTTCTCTCGTAATTCCTTCTTTACCAAGGTTTTGTTCTTTATAACTTAACTGGTGGGCATTGAGCCAGGTTTTTGCTTTTTTACAGCTAGTACAACTTGAGACTGTATAAATTTTAATCATGTACCTACCCCTTTCGCTACATGTTACTATCAGTTTAGTCTATTATACCATAAAAAACATCCGACTTGCGACCTATTTTTAAATTTTTTTAACTTTTTTCGTCATTTTCGTACTTTTTTCTTGACAAAATGAAATTTACAGCCATTCTTTATATTTCTTGATATAGATTTTTTTCACAATTGTCACGCTAATCATGTACAAAATGATGATGAAAAGCAAAAAGATGAAATAGATCGGCTTCAAAGGAGTTAGATGAAAAAGGCTAGCTAGTGGACTGTAGGGAAGGAAGGTCACAAAAGCTGCAGCCAATAAGGTTGTCACAAGGACTAGCCAAGCTGGACGACTTTGTAAAAAGGGAATTTTGGCTGAACGCAACATATGGATAACCATGGTCTGTGACCACATGGACTCGATAAACCAACCTGTCTGAAACAAGACAATAAATCCTACGGCAGACTCTGCCCCATGAACATAAGCTTGACCTGTTGTCATGGGTACAATGATAAAATAGAGAAAAATAAAGGTCAAAATATCAAAGGCAGAAGAGATAGGCCCCATCCAAACCATGAAACGTGTGATGGACTTAGCTTCCCAGGTATGCGGATTTCTCAAAAAATCTTTGTCCACCTTGTCAAAAGGCAAGGCAATACAAGATAAATCATAGACTAGATTTAGGATAATCAAATGGACTGGTGCCATTGGTAAAAATGGCAAAAAGATTCCAGAGACCAATAGGGATAAGATATTTCCAAAATTAGAACTCACTGTCATTTTGATATATTTGGTCATATTAGCATAGACCTTACGACCCTCAACGAGTCCTTTTTCAAGCACCATGAGATCCTTATCAAGTAGGATAACATCAGCTGTTTCTTTGGCAATATCTACTGCTGTACCAACAGAAATTCCCACATCTGCAACTTTCATAGAAGGAGCATCATTGATACCATCTCCCATATAGCCAACAGCATGACCATTAGCCTTAAATTGCAAAATAATCCTCGCTTTTTGGTCAGGAGAAAGTTTGGCAAAGACTGTTACCTCCTCCACGGCTTGAGCCAATTCTTGATCACTCATCTGATCAATTTCAGACCCCAACAGCATCTGATTGATATCCAAACCAACCTTTTCACAGACTGCTTGGGTAACTTTTTCATTGTCTCCCGTCAAAATCTTTGTTTGAACCCCATGTTCTAACAGTGCCTTAATTGCTGGTGCTGCAGATGGTTTAGGAGGATCTAGGAAAGCTAAATAACCAGTTAGAATCATATCTCCTTCGTCATCAACTGTATAGGCATGACCTTCCCTCAAACCTGACTTATAGGCCACTCCCAAGACACGCAAACCTTGTTGATTTAGCTGTCTGACTTCTGCTAAGATTTCTTCTCTAATAGCATCTGTCAAGGGAGTAATCATTCCATGGTATTCCGCATGACTGGAAATCGTCAACATTTCCTCAAGGGCTCCCTTAGTTACCAAACTAACCGTTTCGTGTTCATCCTTAACGATAACACTCATCCGTCTACGTTCAAAATCAAAGGGAAGTTCATCTATTTTTTGAAAGGTTTTATCCAGATTTTGCAAGAAGGCGTGTTCTTTTGCTTCCTTTTCAGTCCGTTTGATGATGGCTCTGTCCATCAAATTTTTCAAGCCAGTTTGAAAATAGGAATTGAGATAGGCCCGTCTCAAGACAGTCAAATCCAAGCGTCCGTGGATGTCCAAGGGATATTCTAGAACGATCTCATCTTGGGTTAGAGTTCCTGTTTTATCTGTGCACAAGATATCAATCGCCCCTAAGTCCTGTATGGCATTGAGTTTTTTGATAACCACTTTTTCCTTGGCCATGATAATAGAACCCTTTGCTAGGCTAGCGGTAATAATCATAGGTAGCATCTCAGGTGTCAATCCAACACCGACACTCAGTGCAAATACACCTGCTTCTAACCAATCACCATCTGTTAAACCATTGGACAAGAAGACGATGGGAACCATAACCAACATCAAGCGAATCAAGAGCCAAGAAATACTATTCATCTCCCGTTCAAACGAAGTGGGCTCATCATAGGTGTTTAGAGTCTGCTCAATAGCTCC
Source organism: Streptococcus sp. (assembly GCA_019414935.1). Classification (GTDB taxonomy): domain Bacteria; phylum Bacillota; class Bacilli; order Lactobacillales; family Streptococcaceae; genus Streptococcus. The sequence goes on along the minus strand of DXLD01000155.1, from coordinate 286 downwards.
CATCATGGTAGCATCACCAACCGCCAAAACCACGGCCTTAGCACTACCAGACAAGACATTAGTTCCCATAAATGCCAAGGATTCAGCTTCAAGAAGGCTATCAGATTGTTGGTCTGTTGCCTTGGTCAAGGCCAATTTTTCAACTGCATCACTTTCACCTGTCAAGCCCGACTGTTGTACAAAGAAATCGCGCGACTCAAATAAAAGAAGATCTGCTGGAATCATGTCTCCAGCGCTCAATTTAACCACGTCACCCACTACCAAATCATCGATAGGTACTTCTTGA
>DXLD01000154.1:0-3489 GCA_019414935.1 Streptococcus sp. | reverse complement strand
GTTTTCATAATAATGAAGTCACCCTCTACATTTACCGTGAGACGATTGTGCTGTCTCTTGTGGGAATTGTACTTGGTCTGGTATCAGGTTTCTATTTACACCAATTTTTGATCCAAATGATTTCACCTGCGACTATTCTCTTTTATCCGCAGGTAGGCTGGGAAGTCTATGTAATCCCAGTGGCAGCAGTAAGCACCATTTTGACCTTGCTTGGTTTCTTCGTCAATCATCATCTGAGAAAGGTTGATATGCTTGAAGCCTTGAAATCTGTAGAGTAAGGTAGTTGCTTTTATCTGATTGAACTTATATTTACTCGTAAACAAAAAATCCTCCGTTTCAAAGAGTAGAGAACTCTTTGTGACAGAGGATTTTTTCTATAGGGCTTTAGCAGCTTCAATTGCGGCTTCGAAGTTTGGTTCAGAATTGATATTGTCCACATATTCAACGTAGCGAATCGTATTGTCAGTATCGAGGACAAAGACTGCGCGTGCCAATAGATGCCATTCGTTGATTAAGAGAGCGTAATCACGTCCAAAGGAATGGTCGAAATAGTCTGAGAGCATGATGGCATTTTCAATACCTTCAGCACCGCACCAACGTTTTTGTGCAAAAGGTAGATCCATGGAAACAGTCAAGACGACCGTATTATCAAGTCCAGCCAGTTCTTGGTTAAAACGACGGGTTTGAGTTGAGCAGATACCTGTATCGATAGAAGGTACGACACTCAAGACTTTTTTCTTCCCATCAAAATCAGCCAAAGATTTTTTAGAAAGGTCTGTTGTAGTGAGAGAAAAATCAAGTGCCTTGTCACCGACTTGTAGTTGTTTACCTGTAAAACTCACAGGATTTCCGAGAAAAGTTACCATAAGATACTCCAATCTTTTTTCTTCCATTTTAGCTGAAACAGTCGAAATTTTCCAATGATTTGACCGGAAATATGGGCATAGAAAAAACGCCAGCTCATGTGAGAATGACGTTTTTCAGAGTATTATTTTGCCAATCCTTCAGCAATCTTGTCAAGGTTGTATTTCATCATGTTGTAGTAGCTGTCGCCTTCTTTACCTTGTTCTGCGATAGAGTCAGTAAAGATTTGTGCGTAGATTGGGATGTTTGTGTCTTGTGAAACAGTCTTCATTGGACGGTCATCCACACTTGATTCTACAAAGAGTGAAGGAGTTTTTGTTTGGCGAAGTTTTTCAACCAAGGTCTTGATTTGGTCAGGTGTTCCTTCTTCTTCAGTGTTGATTTCCCAGATATAGGCACTTGGGACACCGTAGGCTTTAGAGAAGTATTTGAAGCATCCTTCGCTGGTTACAATGAGTTTTTTCTCAGCAGGGATGTTGTTAAATTTCTCCTTAGCTTCCTTATCAAGTTTGTCTAGCTTATCAGTATATTCTTTGAGATTTTTTTCGTAGAATTCCTTGTTGCTAGGGTCTTTAGCGCTCAATTGTTTTGCGATATTTTTAGCAAAGATCATACCGTTTTCAAGGTTAAGCCAAGCGTGTGGGTCTTCTTTGCCTTTTTCGTTTTGGCCTTCAAGGTAGATAACATCAACGCCTTCGCTGACTGCAAAGTAGTCTTTGTTTTCAGTTTTCTTAGCATTTTCTACCAATTTTGTAAACCAAGCATTGCCACCAGTTTCAAGGTTGATACCGTTGTAGAAAATCAAATCAGCTTGAGAAGTTTTCTTGACATCTTCAGGAAGTGGTTCGTATTCGTGTGGGTCTTGGCCAACAGGAACGATACTGTGAAGATCAATCTTGTCACCAGCAATATTTTTAGTAATATCAGCGATGATTGAGTTTGTAGCAACAACTTTTAGTTTTTGACCAGAAGCTGCATCTTTTTTTCCGCTAGCACATGCTACAAGAGCGATGACGGAAAGAAAGAGAACAAGTAATGTACCTAATTTTTTCATTAGATCCTCCAATTTATTGGGGTTTTGCCCCTTATTTTAACAAATGTTTATTTTTCAGTTTCAAATATCGTTGTTTTGGAGCGATAAAGAAGCTAATGAGAAAGAAACTAGCGGCTGTAAGCACGATACTAGAACCTGCCGCAACGTTAAAGCTATAACCGATAAAGAGTCCCAAAACTGAAGCAGTAGCTCCAAAGGTTGAGGAAAGGAAAATCATACTTTTCAGGCTATTAGCATATAGATAAGCAGTTGCAGCTGGGGTAATCAGCATGGCTACAATCAGGATAGTTCCGACACTTTGCATGGCTGTCACAGACACGAGAGTCAGGAGTACCATGAGAAGGTAGTGATAGAAATTGACAGGCATTCCCATGGCTTTAGCCAAGAGTTCATCAAAGGAAGTTATCAAGAGTTGCTTGAAGAAAATCCAGATTAACAAGAGAATGACTGCCCCAACACCCATAGTAATAAACATATCCGTATCTTGGACGGCTAGGATATTACCAAAAAGGATATGGAAAAGGTCAGTTGAACTTTTAGCGACACTAATCAAGATGATACCGAGGGCTAAGAAAGAAGAAAAGGTAATGCCGATGGCGGTATCGCTTTTGATAATCGAGTTCCCCTTGATGTAGGTAATGATGATGGCAGCTAGCAATCCAAAGACAATGGCTCCGATAAAGAAGTCAACGCCCAAGATGAAGGAAAGGGCTACACCTGGCAAGACAGCATGTGAAATGGCATCTCCCATGAGTGACATCCCGCGTAGAATGATGAAACATCCTACAGCTCCAGCTACGACCCCGACGACAATGGCTGTTATCAAGGCATTTTGTAAGAAATGGAATTTTTGCAATCCATCGATAAATTCTGCAATCATAGGTCACCTCCATTGAAAAAGAGTCGATTACCGTAAGCTTCTTTGAGATTGGCTTCGGTAAAGGTTTCTTTGGTTGGACCAAAGGCAATCACTTCTCGATTGACAAGCAAGACTTGATCGAAGTAGTGGGGAACCTTGCTGAGGTCGTGGTGGACGATGAGAACCGTCTTCCCAGCTTTTTTCAAATCTCTCAGCGTATTCATGATGATTTCCTCACTGACAGAGTCAATCCCAACAAAGGGTTCATCCAAGAGGATATAGTCGGCTTCCTGCACCAAACATCTGGCAATCAAAACCCGCTGGAACTGACCTCCAGATAGTTGACTGATTTGACGTTCTGCGTAGTCAGCTAGGCCGACGATTTCAAGGGCTTCTTGCACTTTCTTCCAATGTTTAGCGTTTAAACTGCGAAAGAGAGGGATAGAAGGAAAGAGTCCTAACGAGACGCACTCCTTGACCTTGATGGGAAAGTTGTAGTCGATATTGATTTTTTGTTCGACATAGGCAATTCGGTGTAAGGATTTTTTAACTTCCTTGTCATCGAGAAATGCCTGACCTTGATGTGGGATAATTCCCAGCATCCCTTTTAATAATGTTGATTTTCCAGCACCGTTCGGACCAATGATACCGGTAATTGTTGGTCCTTGGAGCACTAGTGAAATATCCTTAAGTGCCAACGTTTCTTTGTAGG
>DXLD01000153.1:0-3495 GCA_019414935.1 Streptococcus sp. | reverse complement strand
TCACCTTTTTTAGCTGCTACATAGATTTCTACACCAAATTTTGCATATACTTTAGAGTTAGCTCCATCTTTAGCCGTTTTCTTGGCTACGATATTGGCCCATTTACGTCCCATTAGGAATCTCCTTTTTTCACATTTTAATCTTTCTTATTATAACACAAGTTTTTTCGATTTTCACTAGAGGAAATAGATTTTATTCAGTAAATCAAGCTATGATGACACTTTTGTTGCCAAGATTTCCTTGCCTTCTTTTATCAAGGGGTGACGAAACAGTGAGAAATACAGTTGGATAGTCATGGCAACCCAGATAAGGGGTTCGCAAAGGATAACTCCCTTATAGCCTGCCCAAGGAATAATCAAAACCACAAAAGCGATTTTCCCGATTAGTTCTATAAAGCTAGAAACTAGAGGAAGGATCTTTTGCCCCAAACCCTGCAAACAATTGCGATAAATCAATAAGAGACTCAAAATAGGATAAAAGGCTGAACTGATTTGCAGATAGAGACTTCCATTTTCTACCAAGTAGCTATCCGTCGAACTAGCCAAGAAGGAAACCAAGGCTGGACTGGCAAAAAAGAGGAAGATACAAACAAAAACTGCCCAGGATATACTTAAACGACTGCCGATTCGAAGACCTTGAACAATGCGATCTGGTCGCTTAGCACCTAAATTCTGAGAAGCAAAGGTCGTCATCGAAGCGGAAATAGCGGTCATAGGAAGAAGGGCAAAGGCCATAATGCGTCGAGCCGCCGTCTGGGCACTAATAATCACTGCACCAAATGTATTAACTGAAGACTGTAAAATCACACTGCCGATGGACACAATGGAACTCATCAAGCCCATAGCCAAACCTTGCTCCAAGAGATCCGCGTACAAGGCCTTATCCCATTTGAAGTGCTTGAGTTGAGGCAAAAGTTCTGGCACACTCTTACGGATATAATAAAAGCAGAGAACCGCTGATAAACCTTGCGAAATGATGGTAGCAAGTCCCGCGGATTGAACTCCCAGATGCAATTGCGTAATGAAATAGAGATCCAGAACCACATTAACCAAGGCAGAAAAAATCAAAAATCCAAGGGCAGCTAAACTGTCCCCAATAGACCGCAACAAGCCTGCAAAAAGATTATAAGCAAAGCTTACACCAACACAGGTCACAATCATAGAAATATATTGATAGGACTGAGAAAGAATTTCTGCAGGGGTATCTAGGTACTGTAAAAGTGGATACAGTCCCAGAAAACCCATCAGCATGACCACAATACTCAAAAGAGCACCTAAAATCCAGGTGGCTGCTACTGCTTCCTTGATTTTAATGAAATTCCGAGCCCCATAATAGCGAGCAATGACAATCCCCATGCCATTGCCAACACCAAGAGTAAAACCTACAATCAGGTCAAAAATCGCTGTCGTCGCTCCTACTGCAGCCAAGGATTCTTGACCAAGAAATCGTCCAACAATCAAGACATCAGCAGTATTATAGAGCTGTTGAAAAATATTTGATAGCAAGATTGGGAAGGCAAAACTCAAGAGAGAAGGAAGAATCGGACCATGTATCAGGTCCACTGTTCGTTTTTTATTCATAAGGCTATTATATCAGCTTTCTAGAGGAGCGACAAGAAACAGCAAACTATAGGCAATCTGAAATATTGAACAAAGAATCGAAAAAGCAGTGGATTCCTCCACTACTTTGACAGCTTATTCTTCAATTTCGATTTCAAGTTCGTCGCCTAAATCAAGTGTAACTTCTTCATTCACAGAGTCTACTTGAGCTGCTTCATCTTTTTTGCTTTCAGCAGCTTCTTCTCCATCAATCAAACCAAATTGAACACGGACTTGATGGTCAATCTCATCAAAGACTTCTGGGTTATCTGCCAAGTATTTCTTAGCATTTTCAGAACCTTGCCCGATTTTCTCATCCTTGTAAGAGTACCAAGCTCCTGCTTTTTTGATGATGTCCAAATCGCTTGCGATTTTTAAGAGTTCACCAGTCTTAGAAATCCCTTCTCCGTACATGATTTCAACGAAGGCTTCCTTAAATGGTGGAGCCACCTTGTTTTTCACGACCTTGATCTTGGTTTCTTTACCGACATTGGTATCTTTTTGGTCACCAGTTCCCTTGATTTGCGTGCTTCCACGAACATCCAAACGCACTGAGGCGTAGAATTTCAGAGCACGTCCACCAGGAGTTGTTTCTGGATTTCCAAACATGACCCCAACTTTTTCACGCAATTGGTTGATAAAGATGGCAATTGTTTTAGTTTTATTGATAGAAGCACCAAGTTTACGCATGGCCTGACTCATCATACGAGCCTGCAAACCAACGTGGCTGTCTCCGATATCACCATCAATTTCCGCACGAGGGACAAGGGCCGCAACTGAGTCGACTACGACAAGGTCCACAGCACCTGAGTCAATCAATTTTCCTGCAATTTCAAGCCCTTGCTCTCCTGAGTCTGGTTGAGACAAGAGCAATTCGTCAATATTGACCCCAAGAGCCGCAGCATAAGCTGGATCAAGGGCATGCTCCGCATCGATAAAGGCTGCAATCCCACCTTCTTTTTGCGCTTGCGCGACTGCATGAAGGGCAACTGTTGTCTTACCAGATGACTCTGGCCCATAGATTTCGATGATACGTCCCTTAGGATAACCACCTGAACCAAGGGCAATATCGAGAGCCAAGGAACCTGAGCTCATCACTTGTACCTTTTGCTCTGCACGTTCACCCAAACGCATGATTGAACCCTTACCAAAGTCTTTCTCAATCAATTTAAGAGCATCATTCAAGGCTTTTTCACGTTCTGCCCCGAATTTTTTTGAAATTTCATCTAATTTTTTTGGTTTTTTCGCCATTCTATTCTCCTACATTCTAATAGTCCTTAGACCTATCTACTATTATATCAAAAGTTAGTCACTTAATAAAGCCTTGCGAACTAGGTTAAAGGCATGCATAACCGCAATGTGACGTACATCTGCTCGGCTTCTACCTCCAATATTCACCTTGATAACCTCAGTTCCTTTCTCTTGAGCCAATCCTATGAAGACTGTCCCAGCTGGATGCCCTTCTAGACTGTCTGGCCCTGCTACTCCAGTCAAGCTAATACCAAAATCAGACTGGGTCTTACTTCGTGCCTGCTCAGCCATCTTCTGGGCTGTATATTCAGACACCACACCATGTTCTTCCAAATCCTTGGCAGGAATATCCAACATCTTTGATTTTTCCTCCAAGCTATAGGTCACGAAACCACCCTTAAATATACTTGAAGCTCCTGAAAAATCCGCTACCCTAGCTTGGAAAAGACCAGCCGTCAAACTCTCAGCAGCCGTGATGGTTTTCCCTTGCCTTTTCAGTTCTTCTACCACAATGCTAGCTAAACTAGTTTCTTCCCCATAACCATAACAAAGATCTCGTAAAGAAAGGCCTTCAAAGGTCTGGCGACCTAAGATTTGATTTTCTAAGATATCCAGCGCTTGATTCGCCTCTTCTTGACTGCTAACC
>DXLD01000152.1:0-3508 GCA_019414935.1 Streptococcus sp. | reverse complement strand
AGGTGGGTAAGTCAAAGATGAATTGTACGATTAGAAATATGATTAAGTCTGATATTGCATCCTTATCTCATGGATTTATGAATCAAGGTTGGCCTGGTAGAGAGGAAATTTTGGCTAGATATTTTCTGGAACAGAAAAGTGGGGAGAGAGAAGTCTTAGTTGCAGAGATTGATGGTGCTGTAGCAGGCTACGTTACCATTTTGCCCTCTGCTAAACATGGTCCTTTTGCAGAAGTCTATCCAGAATTATCAGATTTTAATGTGTTTGAGCCTTTTCGAAATCAAGGGATTGGGAATCAACTGCTAGAAGAAGCAGAAAAACGAGTCAAGTTTGTTTCGAGTAAGGTCACTCTTGGTGTAGGTTTGCACTTGGGGTATGGTCCTGCCCAGAGATTATATATTAAACGAGGCTATATTCCAGATGGGACAGGTGTGTGGTATAGAAATAAACCGCTAGAAATGGGTGCAAGTTGTCAAAATGATAATGATTTAGTTTTATACTTATCCAAGGACTTACAATAAAACTGGAAACTTTTTGAAAATAGGGGATTTAGCTACTTTATGGTATAATGGAAAGAGTTAGATTGAAAGAGGTAGTGAGATGGATGCCAAATTAAGATACAAGGCAAAGAAAATCAAGATTGTCTTTTTTGATATTGATGATACATTGCGAAATTCTAAGACTGGTTTTATTCCAGCTTCAATCCCAACTGTTTTTAAGCAATTACGTGAGAAAGGAATTTTGACAGGTATTGCTTCTGGGCGAGGGATTTTTGGTGTCGTTCCGGAGATTCGTGAGCTCAAACCTGACTTTTTTGTAACCTTAAATGGGGCCTACATCGAAGATAAAAAAGGTCAGGTTATTTATCAACATCAGATTGAGAAGTTAGATGTTGAGGAGTATATCTCTTGGGCCAAGCAAGAGGGAATTGAGTATGGTTTGGTTGGGAGTCATGATGCCAAGTTGTCGACTCGCACCGATATGATTAGTGAAGCGATTAATCCAATTTACCCTGATTTGGATGTAGATCCTGATTTTCATGAAAAAGAAGATATCTATCAAATGTGGACTTTTGAAGATAAAGGAGATGACTTGCACTTGCCTGACAGTCTCTCTGATAAACTTCGCATGGTTCGTTGGCATCAACATTCGTCTGATATTGTGCCGATTTCAGGCTCCAAAGCGACGGGGGTGGAAAAGGTTGTGGAACACCTTGGCTTGAAACCAGACAACGTCATGGTTTTTGGAGATGGGCTGAATGACTTGGAACTCTTTGATTATGCTGGAATCAGCGTTGCAATGGGAATTTCTCATGATAACATCAAAGAAAAAGCAGATTATATTACAAAAACATTAGAAGAAGATGGCATTTTTGATGCCTTAGAAGGATTTGGTATGGTAGAAAAGGAATTGCATTTCCCACAAGTAGATATTGAAACAGTAGAAGGTCCTCTTGCGACCATTAAAACCAATCACGGAGACTTGCGTATCAAGCTCTTCCCTGAACATGCTCCTAAAACAGTGGCTAACTTTGTTGCTCTTTCAAAAGATGGCTATTATGATGGTGTTATTTTCCACCGTATTATCAAGGACTTTATGATTCAAGGTGGAGACCCAACTGGAACTGGTATGGGTGGTGAGTCTATCTACGGCGAATCATTTGAGGATGAATTCTCAGAAGAACTTTACAATGTCCGTGGTGCCCTTTCTATGGCCAATGCTGGTCCAAATACCAACGGTAGCCAGTTCTTTATCGTGCAAAATCAACATTTGCCTTATTCTAAGAAAGAAATTGCTCGTGGTGGTTGGCCAGAACCAATCGCAGAAATCTATGCCAACCAAGGTGGAACTCCTCATTTAGACCGCCGTCATACTGTTTTTGGTCAGCTAGCTGATGAAGCGTCTTACGCTGTCTTGGATGCCATTGCTTCTGTTGAGACAGGGGCTATGGACAAGCCAGTTGAAGATGTCGTGATTGAAACAATTGAAATCGAGGACTAAGATGAAAATCGGTGATAAGCTAAAGGGTCGTATTACAGGGATTCAGCCCTACGGTGCCTTTGTTGAGCTAGAGACGGGTGATACGGGGCTGATTCACATTTCAGAGATTCGGACAGGCTTTATTGAAAATATCCAAGAGGCCTTGAAAGTCGATGAAGAGGTTCAAGTTCAAGTAGTGGATTTAGATGAATTTACAGGGAAAGCCAGTCTTTCTATCCGCACTTTGGAGGAAGAAAAGCACCAGTTTCCGAGACGGAGACGCTTTTCAAGTGACCGTTTTAACTACGGCTTCGCTCCTCTCAAACGAATGATGCCAATTTGGACCAAGGAAGCCCTTCAACATTTGAAGAATCAGAAGCACTAGTTAGAAATCTCTATCTTTTGTAATGTTAATATAAATTTGCTATAATAGGACCATGGAAGAAGAACAATTATTAAAATCAGGAGAGCGTATTAACCAGCTCTTTTCGACAGATATTAAAATCATTCAAAATAGAGAGGTTTTTAGCTATTCGGTGGATAGTGTTCTCTTGTCACGTTTTCCACGTTTTCCTAAAAAGGGCTTGATAGTGGATTTTTGCGCTGGAAATGGAGCAGTGGGGCTATTTGCTAGCACTCGGACTCATGCACAGATTTTGGCTGTTGAGATTCAGGAGCGTTTGGCAGATATGGCTGAACGCTCTGTCCGTTTGAATGGTTTGGAAGAGCAGATGGAGGTCATCTGTGATGATTTGAAAAATATGCCTGCTTACATTCAGGGAAGTAAGGTGGATATGATTTTGTGTAATCCACCCTATTTCAAGGTGGATCCTCATTCCAACTTGAACGAGAGTGAACATTATCTCTTGGCGCGACATGAAATCACGACCAATTTGCAGGAAATCTGTCGTAGTGCTCAGAGTATTCTCAAATCCAATGGGCGCTTGGCTATGGTTCATCGTCCTGATCGACTTCTGGATATTTTGGATACGTTACAACGGCATAATCTAGCCCCTAAGCGCCTGCAGTTTGTTTATCCAAAAAGAGAAAAGGAAGCCAATATGCTTTTGATTGAGGCTATCAAGGATGGATCAAGAAGCGGTTTTAAGGTCTTGCCACCTCTCATTGTTCACAATGATGACGGTTCTTATACGCCGGAACTTGAAGAGATTTATTATGGATCATAAGGCTTATATGTATGTGCTTGAGTGTCGTGATGGCTCCTATTATACAGGCTATACGACTGACGTGAGAAGGCGCCTCACTGTTCACAATAGTGGGAAGGGAGCCAAATATACACGAGCACGCTTGCCAGTCAAACTTATCTATGCCCAAGGCTTTGCCAGTAAGGAAGAAGCCATGTCGGCTGAAGCCCTTCTCAAGCGTAAGAAGAGACCACAGAAGGAGCAATTTTTATCTGAAAATCAAGATAGAAATTTACTCAGTTATTTTGAAGAGTAGTGGGGAGTCCTTTGACTCCTCTTACTTTTGTCAAAAAGCGAAAAAAATGCTACAATAAAGAGAATAA
>DXLD01000151.1:1885-3540 GCA_019414935.1 Streptococcus sp. | reverse complement strand
TCTTCATTCTTATTTACTTTATTTTCTTAGCTAGCATGGTCGCAAATCGTAGTTGAATACGATTGCCATTCTCATCGCGACGGTGAAGATGACCCGGATTTTCATTGTATTTAACCAATTCCCAGTCCTTGTAATAGTCTGCCAGTTCCCCTTCCTTAAAAGTAAATGGGAAGTTCACTGAGCAAGGATAATCCTCCGTATCCATGGCACAAACGATAAGATTGTAGCCACCAACAGTGGTTTTCTCCTGCATGTTTTTGATAATTGCAGGAATGCGATCTGCTTGCAGAAACATCAAAACAACTGTCGATATGATGAAATCATAGTCTTGCCCAATGCTAGCTGAATTGATATCGTAAAGACCAACAGGCATGTCTAAATCTTCCTGCTCAACAATACTTTGCAAGATTTCAAGGGACAGTTCATTTTGATCCACAGCTGTCACATCAAAACCTTGCTGGGCTAGAAAGAGGGCGTTACGACCTTGACCACAGCCCAAATCCAAGGCTTTCCCTGGTTTTACTGTCTGCATAGCCTCTAAGACCTCTGAATGAACTGGATTGGTATTGTATTTTTTAGGGAAATAATCCTCAGGTTTACAATAAAATTCCAAATACCATTCCACATCATCTGTGGCAGCCTCCACTCGATGCCAAGCTTGAGGTTGTGCCATGGGATTGTCGGCTCCGGCTTCAAAGAGATGCTCAGCTAGAGGCTCACCATCCTCTGTCAATTCAATAAACTTGAGAGTTCCTTTTAAAACAGTAATCTTACCCCAAGTCCCTACCTTGGTATTGTGTTTCTGCTGAACCGCCTCTGGCATGGTTTCTTTCGTCCACAAAGGCATACGTTTATAGGCAACTAGTTTTTCCATCTTCATTTCCTCTTTTTATCGCTGATTAACAGCTTTCATCACGCGCGCAATATCGCGATTCTGCTCACGACGTTTGATAGACTCCCGTTTGTCATAGTCATGTTTTCCTTTGGCAAGTCCTAAAAGAAGCTTAGCATATCCATCTTTGATATAGACTTTAAGGGGAACCAGGGTCATTCCTGTCCCTTTGGTCTCTTGCTCCAACTTCTGTATTTGCTTTTTATGGAGCAGGAGTTTACGACGACGTTCTGGTTCTTGGTTCCAGATATTGCCCTCTTCGTAAGGAGCGATATGAACATTGCTCAACCAAACCTCCCCATTTTTCACTTGGGCAAAGCCGTCCTTGAGATTGATTCTAGCAGCTCGTACACTCTTGATTTCAGTTCCAGTCAGGACCATCCCTGCCTCTAGCGTATCTACGATTGTATAGTCGTGGCGCGCCTTTTTATTTTGTGCGACGACCTTTCCCTCGCCCTTTGCCATGCTTGGCTCCTTTCTTAGCTACTTCCTTATAAAAAGGTTTCTTTCCTTTTTTCTTCTTGTCTTTTTGTGAATGCTTGCGCTTATCATTTGAGCGTCCTGATTTTCTCTTATCTTCCTTCTTATCTGAACGACGACTTGAACCACGTCCTCTGTCACTGCGATTAGACTGTTTTAAGCCTTTTTCAATCACATCAAACTCACTTGGGATGTAAGAGAAGTCAATTTCACCCGTCATCTTGTCGGCTCTTTCAACTCGGATACGAATCTGTTGCCCTACACGGAAGGTTGTTCCTGATTT
>DXLD01000151.1:0-1785 GCA_019414935.1 Streptococcus sp. | reverse complement strand
CCATAGTGGCCGTGATTGTGCTCCGAATAGCGAGCCTGCTGCATAGAGCGAAGAAGCATCATGGACAATACATCTGCATAAGGTTCTCCCTCAACAGCACGCATGATGTCTTGGAGAGCCTCCTGGCTCATCTCACTGGCAGTCCCATAAATGCGCAAGCCAAAGCTTGAAGCATAATCAATAAACTTCTGAACCTTTTCAGCCTTTGGCTCCTCGTGAATTCGATAGATGAAAGGCAAATCAAGCTTACTAAAATGCTCGGCAACTGTTTCATTGGCCATCAGCATAAAGGACTCAATCATGCGCTCGGCAACACCACGCTGACGAAGAACGATATCAACAGGCTTACCCTGTTTATCCACTAAAATCTTGGCTTCGTTGGTATCGAAATTGAGTGCTCCACGTTTCACACGCATATTTTCTAAAGTTTCATGAAGCCTGGCCATGAGTTCGATACTTGGTACAATTTTATGATACTCTTGTCTCTTTTCCTCGTCGCCAGCTAGGATATCATTGACACCACTGTAGGTCATACGGAAGCTTGTCTTGATAACCGTTTGTGTAATAGTGTAATTGACCACACGACCATGTTTATCAATCTCCATAATAGCTGACTGGGTCAGGCGGTCAACTTGAGGATTGAGAGAGCAGATACCATTTGACAGTCGTTCTGGAAGCATTGGGACCACACGGTCTGTCACATAGACAGAAGTTGCGCGGTTAAGGGCTTCCTTGTCAAGAGCAGAATCCTCGGTCACATAGTAGGAAACATCTGCGATGTGAACTCCGAGTTCCAGATTGCCATTTTTCAAGGCCTTGATATGCACCGCATCGTCCAAGTCCTTAGCATCTGCACCGTCAATGGTAAAAGTTATCTCATCTCTTAGATCCAGACGACCTTCCATATCCTTTTGAGACGGAGCATCAGGCACACTTTCTGCTTCCTTGACAACAGCTTCTGGAAATTCTGAGACAATATCCATTGATTCCAAGACCTCAAGAACATCAATTCCGACATCTGTTGAATGACCCACTACATCGAGAACACTAGCAACAAAGAAATCATGTTTCTTGCTCGGGTATTTGTCGATAAAGACCTTGAGAACTTCTGTTCCCTCCAGTTTAAGGGCTGGTTTCTTAACATAAATCGGTTGACTGATTTTCTGGTTTTTCGAACGGATATAGCCGGCATACTTGGGCTTTTCCTGATCTAGAACGATTTGACCGACAACAGTTGTCAAACTGTGTTCTAAGATATCAATAATTTTGGCTTCGGCAGCAGTTCCCTTGTTTCGGTCAGCTACTTTCTTTATCACGACCTCAACGGTATCTCCATCAATAGCATAGTTGACATCGTTTTTCCCTACAAAAAGGTCGTCCTCCTCACCTTCTAGGCTGACAAAACCAAAGCCATTTTTATGAGCATGAAAAATCCCTTTGAGAGTAATCTCATGTTTTTTCTTAATTTCTAATGTCAGACTACCATCTTCTTCAAAGCGAATCTGGTGCTTTCTTTCCATTAGGGACAAGGTTTTGATCAACTCACGAAAATCCTTGGATCCGTCTTTTCCCAAAGCCTGAGCCAAGTCATTGACAGTTACCTTTCCCTTGTCTTGTAAATATTCTTTTATTCTATCTTTCATATTTTCTTTCTAGATTTTTTTATTTTCTTTTACTGTAAAACCTTCTAAAATATCTTTTAAAAATAAAAAGAGGCAAAGACCTAGTCCTGCCCATTATTTTCTTATCTACTTGATAATACCGTCAATGCTAAGGCAATGGCTA
>DXLD01000150.1:0-3564 GCA_019414935.1 Streptococcus sp. | reverse complement strand
GGTGTCTGATTATCTTTGTTGCTTATATGGTGGCAGGATTTATCTTCTACTTTATTAAGCAAATCAAGAGAAAATCATCCTAAGACACAAGGGATTCATTTTCGAGTTTAAGAAGGAGTCTGTACACTAAAGAGGCTTCTTCTTTTCTTGCTTGTTTGATAACTATCAAAAAAGTAGAAGATTAAGAGAAATATAGAAAGAGATTTCATGAAACAATTTTTAGAACGGGCCAGTATTTTGGCTCTCTCCCTCGTTTTGATTACCTCCTTTTCCATCTCGAGTGCCCTGCCAGCCATGTTTGACTATTATCAAGGTTATCCTAAGGAACAAATTGAGCTCTTGGCTAGCTTGCCTTCCTTTGGAATCATGATTATGTTGCTATTAAATGGTTTCCTAGAAAAAATATTTCCTGAGCGCTTACAGATTAGTTTGGGCTTGTTAATTTTATCACTGAGTGGAACGGCTCCTTTTTGGTACCAAGCCTATCCTTTTGTCTTTGGAACACGGATTCTTTTTGGTTTGGGTGTTGGGATGATCAATGCCAAGGCTATTTCGATTATCAGTGAACGTTATCAAGGCAAAACGCGGATTCAGATGTTGGGGCTACGTGGCTCTGCAGAGGTAGTAGGAGCTTCTCTCATTACCTTGGCAGTCGGTCAGTTGTTGGCCTTTGGTTGGACAGCTACCTTCCTAGCCTATAGTGCTGGATTTTTGGTGCTGATCCTTTATTTGCTCTTTGTCCCTTATGGAAAAGAGAAGAAAGAAGTTAAGAAAAAAGCGAAGGAAGCAAGTCGCTTAACTGGGGAAATGAAAGGCTTGATTTTTATCCTAGCTATTGAAGCGGCGGTTGTAGTTTGTACCAATACAGCTATTACCATCCGTATTCCAAGTCTGATGGTGGAAAGAGGACTGGGAGATGCCCAGTTATCTAGTTTTGTTCTTAGTGTCATGCAGTTAATCGGGATTGTGGCTGGTGTGAGTTTTTCTTTCCTGATTTCAATATTTAAAGAGAAACTGCTCCTCTGGTCTGGTATTACCTTCGGCTTGGGGCAAATTGTGATTGCCTTGTCTCCATCCTTGTGGGTGGTAGTGGCAGGAAGTATTCTGGCTGGCTTTGCCTACAGTGTAGCCTTGACGACAGTCTTTCAACTTGTCTCTGAAAGAATTCCAGCTAAACTCCTCAATCAAGCAACCTCATTTGCAGTTTTAGGCTGTAGTTTCGGAGCCTTTACGACTCCATTCGTTCTAGGTGCAATTGGCTTATTAACTCACAATGGGATGTTGGTCTTTGCTATCTTAGGATCTTGGTTAATTGTAACCTCTATCTTTGTCATGTACCTACTTCAAAAGAGAGCTTAGGATTGGTTTCCTAAGTTTTTCTTTTTTGGATTTTTGTACCCAGACACTATTTGATTTAGGGCCTTGTTTACAGACTAATTTCTTGATAAAATAGAAGTTATGACAAGATATAAAGCAACTATTTCCTATGATGGTTACGTCTTTGCTGGTTTTCAGCGCCAGCCTCATGCGCGTAGCGTTCAGGAAGAAATTGAAAAAACCTTGACCAGGTTAAATAAAGGGCAAGCCATTACTGTTCACGGTGCTGGTAGGACAGATAGTGGGGTTCATGCTCTGGGACAGGTTATTCATTTTGATCTACCTTATCAGATGGATGAGGAGAAGCTCCGTTTTGCTTTGGACACCCAGTCTCCTGAAGATATTGATGTGATTTCGATTGAGCTTGTGGCGGATGATTTTCATTGCCGTTATGCCAAGCATAGCAAGACCTATGAGTTTATCGTGGATAGAGGACGTCCCAAAAATCCTATGCGCCGTCACTATGCCACCCACTTTCCTTATCCGCTTGATGTGGAACGGATGCGGGAGGCTATCAAAAAATTAGAGGGAACCCATGATTTTACCGGTTTTACAGCCTCTGGGACTAGTGTAGAGGACAAGGTTCGTACTATTACAGAAGCTAGTCTTAGGGTTGATGAGACAGGCCAGTTTTTGACTTTTACCTTTTCAGGAAATGGTTTCTTGTATAAGCAGATTCGTAATATGGTGGGGACACTGCTCAAAATCGGCAATAACCGCATGCCAGTAGAGCAGATTGACCTCATCTTGGAGAAAAAGGACAGGCAGCTTGCAGGTCCCACTGCAGCACCAAATGGTTTATATTTAAAGGAGATTCGTTATGAAGAATAATCGTATTTTAGCACTTTCTGGAAATGATATTTTTAGTGGTGGTGGTTTGTCAGCTGATTTGGCTACTTATACCTTGAAGGGTTTGCATGGCTTTGTAGCAGTGACCTGTTTGACAGCCTTGACGGAAAAGGGCTTTGAAGTCTTTCCAACTGACGATACCATTTTTCAACATGAATTAGATAGCTTGCGTGATGTGGAGTTTGGGGGAATTAAGATTGGTCTTCTCCCTACTGTCAGTGTGGCTGAGAAGGCATTGGACTTTATCAAGCAACGCCCAGGAGTGCCTGTGGTTCTGGATCCTGTCTTGGTCTGCAAGGAAGCGCACGACGTAGCAGTTAGTGAACTCTGCCAAGAGTTGATTCGCTTTTTCCCTCATGTCAGTGTGATTACGCCTAATCTTCCTGAAGCAGAATTATTGGTTGGTCAGGAAATTAAAACCTTGGAAGATATGAAAGCTGCAGCGCAGAAATTACATGCCTTAGGAGCCCCAGCAGTCATTATCAAGGGAGGTAATCGCCTTAGTCAGGACAAGGCTGTAGATGTATTTTATGATGGACAAAACTTTACAGTCCTAGAAAATCCCGTTATCCAAGGGAAAAATGCTGGCGCAGGTTGTACCTTTGCCTCTAGCATTGCCAGTCACCTGGTCAAAGGTGATGAACTTTTACCAGCAGTAGAAAGTTCTAAGGCTTTCGTTTTTCGTGCTATTGCACAAGCAGATCAGTATGGAGTAAGACAATATGAAGCAGACAAAAACAACTAAAATCGCACTTGTATCTCTATTAACCGCCCTTTCTGTGGTTCTAGGCTATTTCTTAAAAATTCCAACACCGACAGGAATTCTAACTCTTTTAGATGCGGGTGTCTTCTTCACAGCCTTTTATTTTGGTAGTCGTGAAGGAGCTGTAGTCGGAGGACTAGCAGGTTTCTTGATTGACCTCTTATCAGGCTATCCTCAGTGGATGTTCTTTAGCTTGGTCAACCATGGCTTGCAGGGATTTTTCGCAGGATTTAAAGGAAAAACTCAGTGGTTAGGCCTTATCTTAGCAACGATTGCCATGGTAGGGGGTTACGCCTTGGGCTCTACATTGATGAATGGCTGGGCTGCAGCTCTACCAGAAATTTTACCAAATTTCATGCAAAATATGGTAGGGATGATTGTAGGATTTATCCTTAGTCAAAGTATCAAGAAGATTAAGTAATGAGGCTGAGTCAAAAGTCTTTCAAATAAGAAAAACGCATAGTATCAGGTGTTGAAAAACCTTGATACTATGCGTTTTATTGTGGGAAGATTTTCGAAGAATTTTAATCAAAATAAAGCAAATCTTTGCTGGTGCTTGTAAAGAGGTCAAAGCC
>DXLD01000015.1:12737-17087 GCA_019414935.1 Streptococcus sp. | reverse complement strand
CCACAAACGATGCAGTAACTCAAGCTAAAAATGATGGGGCAGCAAGTGTAGCTTCAGTGACTCCAACGCCGGTAGCCAAACCAGCAGCTAAGAAAGCAATCGACGATGCATTAAAAGCTAAGGAAGCAGCGATTGACGCGAACAACGACTTAACAGACGAAGAGAAAACTGCAGCTAAAGCAGATGCAAAAGCCAAAGCCGACGCAGCGAAAACAGCAATAGACAACGCGACAACAAATGATGAGGTAGAACAAGCTAAAAATGATGGAGCAACATCAGTAGATTCGGTGACTCCAACTCCAGTAGCGAAACCAGAGGCGAAGAAAGCAGTAGAAGATGCACTTAAAGCCAAAGAAGCAGAAATCGATGCTCGAGATGATCTGACAGCTGAGGAAAAAACAGCAGCTAAAGAAGAAGCGAAAGCCAAAGCAGACGCAGCGAAGACTGCAATCGACAATGCGACAACAAATAATGCAGTAACTCAAGCTAAAAACGCTGGAGCAACGAGTGTATCTTCAGTAAATCCAACAGCGCAAGCTAAGCCAGCAGCTAAGAAAGCGATAGAAGATGCGCTTAAAGCCAAAGAAGCAGAGATCGATACTCGAGATGATCTGACAGCTGAGGAAAAAATAGCAGCTAAAGAAGAAGCTAGGGCTAAAGCAGAAGCGGCAAAACAAGCAGTTGATAAAGCGGCAACAAATGCTGACGTTGAAAATTCAAAAACTATTGGGGTAGCAGATGTAAACTCATTGAATCCAGTAGCGGTTAAGAAACCAGAGGCTAAAAAAGCTGTAGATGAAGCACTAAAGGCAAAAGAAGCAGAAATTGATGCGAATAATGACTTAACAGCAGAAGAAAAATTAGCAGCTAAGGAGGAAGCTAAAGCTAAAGCCGATGCAGCTAAGAAAGCAATCGATGAAGCTGATACAGATATTAAGGTTGATGTAAATAGTATATCTGGTTTAAGTGATGTAAATTCATTTAGTCCAGAACCAGTTAAGAAATCAGAGGCTAAAAAAGCAATTGATGCAGCTCTAGAGAAGAAAATAGAAGAAATCGATGCTCGAGATGATTTAACAACTGAAGAGAAAACTGCAGCAAAAGCTGAAGTAGAAAATAAAGCTAATGAGGCAAAAGACGCAATCGATGCAGCAGATACAGACATTAAAGTAGATGTAAATAGTGTATCTGGTTTAAGTGATGTGAACTCGTTTAGTCCAGAAGCAGCTAAAAAACCAGCAGCCAAACAGGCAATAGATGATGCATTAAAAGCAAAAGAAGATGCAATAGATGCGAATGATGATTTAACAGCTGAAGAAAAAACTAAAGCCAAAGCAGAAGCTAAGGCAAAAGCTGATGCAGCGAAAGAAGCAATCGACAATGCGACAACAAACGCAGAAGTGGAACAAGCTAAGACTGCAGGAACGGCATCAGTAGCTTCAGTGACTCCAAAGCCAGTGGCAAAACCGACTGCGAAGCAAGCCATCGACGACGCGCTTAAAGCTAAGAACGACGTGATTGACTCTCGTACAGACTTGACAGATGAAGAGAAAGCTGCGGCTAAGTCAGAAGCAAAAGCTAAGGCCAACGCAGCAAAAGCAGCCATCGATAATGCAACAACAAATGCGGAAGTAGACCGAGCTAAGGTGACTGGAATAACAGAAGTAAAAGCAGTAGATCCACAACCAGAAGCGAAGCCAGAAGCTAAGAAAGCCATCGATGATGCCTTAAAAGCTAAGACTGATGAAATAGACTCTCGTACAGACTTGACAGATGAAGAGAAAGCTGCGGCGAAAGCAGACGCTAAAGCGAAAGCTGATGCAGCGAAGACTGCAATCGACAACGCAACAACAAACGATGCAGTAACTCAAGCTAAAAACGATGGGGCAGCAAGTGTAGCTTCAGTAAATCCAACAGCGCAAGCGAAGCCAGCGGCAAAACAAGCTATCGATGATGCATTGAAAGCTAAGACCGACGCAATTGATGCCAATAACGATTTAACAGCAGAAGAAAAAGCCAAAGCTAAGGAAGACGCAAAAGCGAAAGCTGACGCAGCTAAGCAAGCCATCGACAACGCAACAACAAACGATGTAGTAACTCAAGCTAAAAACGATGGGGCAGCAAGTGTAGCTTCAGTTACTCCAGCAGCAGTAGTGAAGACAGCAGCTAAGCAATCCATCGACGAAGCTCTGAAAGCTAAGAATGATGAAATCGACGCTCGTACAGACCTAACAGATGAAGAGAAAGCTGCTGCTAAGTCAGAAGCAAAAGCTAAGGCTGACGCAGTGAAAGCAACCATCGACAACGCAACAACAAATGCAGAAGTAGAACAAGCTAAGGTGACTGGAACAACAGAAGTCACTTCAGTCAATCCAGAGGCGTTGACTAAGTCAGCAGCTAAGCAATCCATCGACGAAGCTTTGAAAGCTAAGACTGATGAGATAGACGCTCGTACAGACTTGACAGATGAGGAGAAAACTGCAGCTAAGGGAGACGCGAAAACAAAAGCTGACGCAGCGAAGACTGCAATCGACAACGCAACAACAAACGATGCAGTAACTCAAGTTAAAAACGATGGGGCAGCAAGTGTAGCTTCAGTGACTCCAGCAGCAGTAGCGAAGACGGAAGCTAAGCAAGCCATCGATGAAGCTCTTAAAGCTAAGAGTGCTGAGATAGACGCACGTACAGACTTAACAGACGAAGAGAAAACTGTGGCTAAATTAGATGCAAAAGCCAAAGCTGACGCAGCGAAAGCAACCATCGACAACGCAATAACAAATGCGGAGGTAGAACAAGCTAAGGTGACTGGAATAACAGAAGTAAAAGCAGTAGATCCACAACCAGAAGCTAAGACAGCAGCTAAGCAAGCCATCGATGATGCCCTAAAAGCTAAGAACGACGAGATAGACGCTCGTACAGATTTAACAGACGAAGAGAAAACTGCTGCTAAGTCAGAAGCAAAAGCTAAGGCCGACGCAGCAAAAGAAGTTATCGATAAAGCGACAACCAATGCAGAAGTTGACCAAGCAAAGTCAACTGGAATTGCAGAAGTCACTTCAGTAAATCCAGGTGCAGTGGCTAAGACAGAAGCTAAGCAAGCCATCGACGAAGCTCTGAAGGCTAAGAACGACGAAATCGACGCACGTACAGACTTAACAGATGAAGAGAAAACTGCTGCTAAGTCAGAAGCAAAAGCTAAGGCTGACGCAGCAAAAGAAGCCATCGACAAAGCAACAACGAATGCAGCAGTCGACCAAGCTAAAACTAACGGAACTTTAGAAGTCACTTCAGTAAATCCAGAAGCAGTAGCGAAGACAGAAGCTAAGCAAGCCATCGACGATGCTTTGAAAGCTAAGACTGCCGAAATTGATGCTCGTACAGACTTAACAGATGAAGAGAAAACTGCAGCCAAAGCAGATGCAAAAGCCAAAGCTGACGCAGCAAAATCAGCCATAGATAAAGCAACAACGAATGCAGAAGTCTACCAATCTAAGTCAACTGGAATCACAGCAGTGACTTCAGTAAACCCAGAGGCAGTAGCGAAGACAGAAGCTAAGCAAGCCATCGACGAAGCGCTTAAATCTAAGACTGATGAAATCGACTCTCGTACAGACTTAACAGACGAAGAGAAAACCGCGGCTAAAGCAGAAGTAAAAGATAAGGCTGACGCAGCAAAATCAGCCATAGATAAAGCAACAAAGAATGCAGAAGTCGACCAATCTAAGGCAACTGGAATCACAGCAGTGACTTCAGTAAACCCAGAGGCAGTAGCGAAGACGGAAGCTAAGCAATCCATCGACGAAGCGCTTAAAGCTAAGACTTCCGAGATAGACTCTCGCACAGACTTAACAGAAGAAGAGAAAATTGGGGCTAAGGCAGAAGCAAAAACAAAAGCTGACGCAGCGAAGACTGCAATCGACAACGCAACAACAAATGCGGAAGTAGAACAAGCTAAGGTGACTGGAACAATGTCAGTAGCTTCAGTGGCTCCAACGCCAGTGGCAAAACCGACTGCGAAGCAAGCAATCGACGATGCCCTAAAAGCTAAGAACGATGAGATTGATGCTCGCACAGACTTAACAGACGAAGAGAAAACCGCGGCTAAGGCTGAAGCGAAAGCCAAAGCTGATGCAGCAAAAGCAGCCATCGATAATGCCACAACCAACTCAGAAGTCGACCAAGCAAAGTCAACTGGAACAAGAGAAGTAAATAATGTAAATCCAGACGCAGTAGCGAAGACAGAAGCTAAGAAATCTATCGACGAAGTTCTCAAAACTAAGACTGATGAAATCGATTCTCGTACAGACTTAACAGACGAAGAGAAAACCGCGGCTAAAGCAGAAGTAAAAG
>DXLD01000015.1:0-12637 GCA_019414935.1 Streptococcus sp. | reverse complement strand
TCTCGTACAGACTTAACAGACGAAGAGAAAACCGCGGCTAAAGCAGAAGTAAAAGATAAGGCTGACGCAGCAAAATCAGCCATAGATAAAGCAACAAAGAATGCAGAAGTCGACCAATCTAAGGCAACTGGAATCACAGCAGTGACTTCAGTAAACCCAGAGGCAGTAGCGAAGACGGAAGCTAAGCAATCCATCGACGAAGCGCTTAAAGCTAAGACTTCCGAGATAGACTCTCGCACAGACTTAACAGAAGAAGAGAAAATTGGGGCTAAGGCAGAAGCAAAAACAAAAGCTGACGCAGCGAAGACTGCAATCGACAACGCAACAACAAATGCGGAAGTAGAACAAGCTAAGGTGACTGGAACAATGTCAGTAGCTTCAGTGGCTCCAACGCCAGTGGCAAAACCGACTGCGAAGCAAGCAATCGACGATGCCCTAAAAGCTAAGAACGATGAGATTGATGCTCGCACAGACTTAACAGACGAAGAGAAAACCGCGGCTAAGGCTGAAGCGAAAGCCAAAGCTGATGCAGCAAAAGCAGCCATCGATAATGCCACAACCAACTCAGAAGTAGACCAAGCTAAGTCAACTGGTATTGAAGAAGTAAACTCAGTCAATCCGATCGCACAAATTAGACCGGCAGTTGGAGCAAGTGCTGGAGTTCATATAAACTCAGCTAATCCAACTTCTAAAGAAAAACTACAGGAAAAACAAGCAATAGACCAAGTATTGAAAACTGATGAAGCCAAAGCTAAAGTGAAAGATAGTGTAGCATCTACTATCTCACAACTTGAAAATGAGAATCAGCAAGTAGCTACTAATCAGCGTGTAGTGGCTAGAGAATTGCCAAATACAGGTACAACAGAATCCATAACGGCAATGGTTGCAGCAGCAGCTAGTGCAATACTTGGTTTTGGTCTTATTGCTCGTCGACGAAAAGAAGATGAAGAAGATAAATTAGAAAATCAATAACGATTTCTAAAGGTCGCAACTCCTTTTTTGAGACTAAGTGGATAATATTATTCTTAAAACTCTCCTAGAGCAAAATAGTTACTAGGAGAGTTTTTTCTCTAATCAGAAGATACGTGACGGGACTAAAGACAATCTCATCTGCTTTGCGGATGAGGGTTTTCTTATTTTGTGCTATACTTAAGGTATGCATAGAAAAACAGTGATTGATTTTAGGACTTTGGGGGAGAGATACACCTTTACCCAGCCTATAAAAGAGTTAAAAACGAGAAATGTAGCAGAAGTGGCAGATTTGCTGGCACAAGTGGAAAGTTTCCAAGAGCAAGGATATTATGTGGTGGGCTATGTCAGCTACGAGGCTGCACCTGCTTTTGAGGAGAAATTAGCAGTTCATAAAGCTCCTTTACTGGCAGAGTATCTGCTATATTTTACCGTTCATGATAGCGTAGAAACTTCCCCTATTCCTCTGGCTTATGATGAGGTTGATTTACCTTCAAATTGGCAGGAAGTGACGTCCTCAGAGGATTATGAAAAGGCGATTGCTCAGATTCACCATCATTTGCGGCAGGGTGACACCTATCAGGTCAACTACACTGTCCAACTCAAACAGGACTTGAGTGCCAATCCTTTTGCCATCTACAATCGCATGGTGGTAGAGCAGGAGGCGGGCTACAATGCCTATGTTGAACATGACGAGATGGCAGTGATATCCATGAGTCCAGAGCTCTTTTTTGAGCAAAATGACCGCGAGTTGACAACGCGACCAATGAAGGGAACGACTCAGCGTGGGGTAACTGACCAAGAAGATCTTGAACAGGCTGACTGGTTGGAACAGGACCCCAAAAATCGCTCTGAAAACATGATGATTGTGGACCTCTTGCGCAACGATATGAACCGTATTTCTGAAGTGGGCAGTGAGCATGTGGAGCGTCTGTGTCAGGTAGAACAGTATTCGACTGTCTGGCAGATGACTTCAACCATCAAGAGTCAGTTGCGAGAGAACATTGACCTTGTTGAAATTTTCCGTTCTCTCTTTCCTTGTGGTTCCATAACGGGAGCTCCGAAAATTGCGACTATGGAAATCATTAAGGGCTTGGAGCCACAACCACGTGGAGTCTACTGTGGAACGATTGGTCTTTTGCTTCCAAATGGACGACGGATTTTTAATGTTGCTATCCGGACTATTCAACTGTATCAAGGGAAAGCCATCTATGGAGTTGGCGGAGGTATTACATGGGATAGTACTTGGGAATCTGAATACCGTGAAGTTCGTCAAAAGGCGGCTGTTCTCTATCGTAAACAAGCTCGTTTTCAGCTGATTACTACTGGAAAAATCAGCCAGAAGTGCTTGCTGTTTGAGAATCAACATATAGAAAGACTGAGAAAAGCTAGTCGATATTTTGCCTTTCCTTTTGATGCAGAAGAATTGAGACAAGAGATAGAGAAGGAGTGTCAGTCTTGTGACATTGATCAAGACTACCGTTTGCGTATTTCTCTCAGCAAGTCTGGCGAGATAGAAGTCAGTCGACAAGTATTAACATCCCTTAGTTCTAACTTCTGTCAGGCTCAACTTTGTCTGCAGGAAGCAGATTTGGAGCAGGCTTTTACTTATTTTAAAACAAGCTACCGACCTCATTTGAGTCTAGGGGAACAGGAGATCATTTACCATAATGCAGCTGGGGAGCTATTGGAAACCTCTATCGGAAATTTGGTTTTGAAAATCGATGGAAAACTCTACACACCGCCTATCCGACTTGGAATCTTGCCAGGAATTTACCGCCAGCATTTGCTGGAAACAGGACAGGTAGAAGAGAAAGTCTTGACCTTGGCAGATTTGGACAAAGCTGAAGCTATTTACGGCTGTAATGCTGTGAGAGGTTTGTATGAGTTAATCTTACAGGAGGAGTAGATGAAACTGATATTTTTACACGGCTTAGGGCAGTCAGCAGAGTCTTGGAAAGAAGTTCGGGATCTACTAACAGATTATCCTTCTGAGGCTATCGAGTTATTTTCTTCTGAAGTTAATAGCTATCAAAAAGTCAAGGAGCGAGTTTATCAGCACCTAGCTCAAGAGACAGAATCTTTTGTTTTGATTGGATTGTCCTTAGGTGCTGCCCTGGCACTAGAACTTTCCAGTTATGATTTACCAAATCTTCGAGCTTTGGTTCTGTCAGGATGCCCGCTAAAATTATCAGGGAATATCCTATTTTATGTTCAGTTGCTGATATTTAAATTACTTCCCAAAAGAGTATTTGAAAAACAGGGAGCAGACAAAGCTCTTATGGTCGGAGTTTCTGAAGAGTTGAAGACACTTGATTTAACGGATATAGCGGGGATTTGCCCCTATCCAACCTTACTAATTTGTGGCAGCAAAGATAAACCGAATCTTAGTTCTATGAGAAGTCTTCATAAACTAATATCAAAATCTCAATTTCAGATTATCCCTGACGGTCCTCATGTCTTGAATAAGGAAAAACCAAAGGAGTTTGTAGAAAAGATCAGAAGTTTCCTTGAATTGCTGAAATAAGTTTGATAAAATAATAGTGAAATCGATATCATAATTATGGGAGAAAGAAATGAACAAACGTCTATTTTTAAAAATGAGTCTGGCAACCTTGCCAGTTTTAGCCTTGTTTTCACAACCTGTGTTAGCAGAAGAAAACATTCATTTTTCTAGTTGTAAAGAGGCTTGGGCGAATGGATACTCAGATATTCATGAGGGAGAACCCGGTTATTCTGCCAAGTTAGACCGTGATCATGATGGTGTGGCTTGTGAATTGAAAAATGCCCCAAAAGGTGCTTTCAAAGCAAAACAATCAACTGCGGCTCAAAACAATACAAGTTCAGCAACAACAAGTGGTTGGGTTAAGCAGGATGGTGCTTGGTACTATTTTGATGGAAATGGAAATCCAGTAAAAAATGCATGGCAGGGAAGCTATTATCTGAAAGCGGATGGTCAAATGGCACAGAGCGAATGGATTTATGATACTTCCTATCAAGCTTGGTATTATTTGAAATCAGATGGATCTTATGCAAAGAATGCATGGCAAGGAGCTTACTACCTTAAATCAAACGGTAAAATGGCACAAGGTGAATGGGTTTATGACTCTTCTTACCAAGCCTGGTATTACTTGAAATCAGATGGTTCTTATGCTCGCAATGCATGGCAAGGAAATTACTATTTGAAATCGGATGGCAAAATGGCTAAGAATGAGCGAGTTGATGGCGGACGTTACTATGTCGATGCTTCAGGTCTCTGGAAACCATAAGTCAGAATAAAATCCAGAAAGTTAATGCAAACCTTTGCATAAGGAACTGAATTTTGTTATACTAGTACTGTAAGCATTTTCAATTACTGCACAATGAAAAAGGAGAATATGATGAGTCAAAAGATTATTGGGATTGACCTTGGTGGAACTTCTATCAAATTTGCAATCTTAACAACAGCAGGAGAAATCCAAGAAAAATGGTCTATCAAGACTAATATTTTGGATGAGGGAAGTCATATCGTTGATGATATGATTGAGTCTATTCAACATCGTTTGGACTTGCTTGGATTGGTAGCAGCGGACTTCCAAGGTATTGGAATGGGATCACCAGGTGTGGTTGATCGTGAAAACGGGACTGTTATTGGTGCCTACAATTTGAACTGGAAAACCCTTCAACCAATTAAAGAGAAAATTGAAAAAGCCTTGGGCATTCCATTTTTCATCGATAATGATGCCAACGTGGCAGCTCTTGGTGAGCGCTGGATGGGTGCTGGTGATAACCAACCGGATGTTGTCTTTATGACACTTGGTACAGGTGTTGGTGGCGGTATCGTCGCAGAAGGCAAATTGCTTCACGGTGTTGCTGGTGCAGCAGGTGAACTTGGCCACATCACTGTTGACTTTGACCAACCAATCGCATGTACTTGCGGTAAGAAAGGCTGCCTTGAGACAGTCGCTTCTGCAACAGGGATTGTTAACTTGACTCGTCGCTATGCCGATGAATACGAAGGCGATGCAGCCTTGAAACGCTTGATTGATAACGGAGAAGAAGTAACTGCTAAGACTGTCTTTGATTTGGCAAAAGAAGGAGACGATCTTGCTTTGATCGTTTACCGTAATTTCTCACGTTACTTGGGAATCGCTTGTGCTAACATTGGCTCAATCCTAAACCCATCAACAATCGTTATCGGTGGCGGTGTGTCAGCTGCAGGAGAATTCCTTCTACAAGGTGTTCAAAAGGTTTACGACGAAAATACCTTCCCACAAGTACGCACAACAACTAAACTAGCTCTTGCAACTCTAGGAAATGACGCTGGAGTTATCGGAGCAGCATCACTTGTATTGCAATAAAATAAAAATGACAGAGCTTGGTGATTCATCAGGCTCTTTTTCAAGATCATAATTGTAAATATAACTCTTAACTTTTTGATTTTAGAAAGGAGATTTTAAATGAATAAGTCAGAACAATCCATGTTTGAATTGGCTTTGTCCATTGCAAAAAAGCACATGAGGGACAATATGATAAGGCTGGAGTAGTTTATATCAAACACCCTCTTTTTGTAGCAAGTCTGGTCGATACGCAAGAAGAAAAGGCAGTCGCTCTATTGCACGATGTTCTTGAAGATAGCCCTTATACAGTAGAAGAACTAATATTGGCTGGTTTACCAGAGACTGTTGTTACTGCAGTGCAGGTACTGACCAAGAAAAAGGGACAAGATTATCAACAATATTTGGAACTTGTTAAATCGAATCCTATAGCACGTTGTGTCAAATTAGCAGATTTGAAACATAATTCAGATTTATCTAGACTAGCTACAATTACTGAAAAGGATCTGGAACGATTTGAAAAATACAAGAAAGCTATTGATTATCTGAGAATGTAGAAAAGCTTTTTTTATGCTATACTAGTTAGGACAATAAATGAGGTGAGAGAGAATGACAAAAGCAGATATTATTTTTAAAGAAAATATTGAACGAATCCTCAAAGACGGTGTCTTTTCTGAGCAGGCCCGTCCCAAGTACAAGGATGGGACAGTTGCCAACTCCAAGTATGTAACGGGTGCATTTGCCGAGTATGACTTGGCCAAGGGGGAATTCCCCATTACAACTTTACGCCCTATCGCTATCAAATCCGCCATCAAGGAAGTGCTCTGGATTTACCAAGACCAGTCAAATAGCCTAGAAGTGCTTAATGACAAGTACAATGTTCACTACTGGAATGACTGGGAAGTGGGAGATACGGGAACCATCGGTGAGCGCTATGGTGCCGTTGTTAAGAAACACGATATCATCAATAAGATTCTCAAGCAGTTGGAAGCCAACCCTTGGAACCGCCGCAATATCATTTCGCTCTGGGATTACCAAGCTTTCGAAGAAACAGATGGGCTGCTCCCGTGCGCTTTTCAGACCATGTTTGATGTCCGCCGTGTAGATGGGGAAATTTATTTGGATGCGACCTTGACCCAGCGTTCTAATGATATGCTGGTGGCCCACCATATCAACGCTATGCAGTATGTAGCTCTTCAAATGATGATTGCCAAGCATTTTGGCTGGAAGGTTGGGAAGTTCTTCTACTTCATCAACAACCTCCATATCTATGACAATCAATTTGAACAAGCTCAGGAATTGCTTCGTCGTGAGCCGTCAAATTGCCAACCACGTTTGGTTTTGAATGTGCCAGATGGGACTAATTTCTTTGATATCAAAGCGGAAGACTTTGAGTTGGTGGATTATGACCCTGTCAAACCACAGTTGAAGTTTGACCTAGCTATTTAAAAGAATAGAAAAAAGAAGTTGAGACAATAAATCTCAACTTCTTTTGTTTTTTAACGTGATACGCGGCGACGGGCTGCTTTTTTACGGTTTTCTTCGATGAAAGCTGCTTTTTGCTCTTCTGGTTCGATCACTTTCTTTTTAAATGCGTATACTGCACCTGCGACGGCAGCGACAGTTCCTGCGACACCTGTTACAAGACCTTTAGCGAATCCTTTAGCCATGAGTCTTCCTCCTTTATCTTCTTAATCAGCCAGCCCCCTCAAGAGGTCACATTTTTCTGACTGACCTTTTTGTGTTATAATAATAGTAACGAAAAAATGGGAATTTTTCAAGGAAAAAAGATGAAAACAAAAATAATTGTGATTGTTGGACCGACTGCTGTTGGAAAAACAGCTCTTGCTATTGAAGTGGCCAAGCGTTTTAATGGCGAAGTGGTTAGTGGAGATAGCCAACAAGTCTATCGAGGACTTGATATTGGGACGGCCAAGGCTAGTCAAGAAGAGCAGGCAGCTGTTCCTCATCATTTAATCGATGTTAGAGAGGTAACCGAGTCTTACTCGGCTTTTGATTTTGTTTCAGAAGCTAAGATGGCTATTGAGGATATTCACAGCCGTGGCAAGCTAGCCATTATCGCCGGTGGGACTGGGCTTTATATCCAGAGCTTGCTTGAAGGCTACCACCTGGGTGGGGAGACTCCTCATGAGGAAATTTTGGCCTATCGGGATAGTTTGGAGCCCTATACAGATGAGGAACTAGCCTATCTTGTGGAGCAAGCTGGCCTTGAGATTCCTCAGTTTAATCGTCGTCGTGCGATGCGTGCCTTGGAAATTGCCCATTTTGGTCAGGATTTGGAAAATCAAGAGACCTTGTATGAACCACTGATTATCTGCTTGAATGATGAACGTAGTCAACTTTACGAGCGCATTAACCGCCGCGTGGATCTGATGTTTGAGGCTGGGCTTTTGGATGAGGCCAAGTGGCTTTTTGACCATTATCCAGATGTGCAGGCTGCTAAAGGAATTGGCTATAAGGAACTCTTTCCGTATTTCCGTGGGGAGCAGACCTTGGAGGAAGCTAGTGAGAGTCTCAAACAGGCGACTCGTCGTTTTGCTAAGCGTCAGTTGACCTGGTTCCGTAATCGCATGCAGGTCACCTTTTATCAGATCGCAGAGTCTGATGTAAAAGACCGCATTCTAAGCCAGATAGAGGAGTTTTTAGATGATTGATACGGAAAAAAAAGAGGAGAGAGTCCTGCTCATTGGTGTGGAATTGCAGGGTATGGATAATTTTGACCTCTCCATGGAAGAATTGGCCAGTCTAGCTAAGACAGCTGGGGCAGTTGTTGTCGATAGCTACAGACAAAAACGTGAAAAGTATGACTCCAAGACCTTTGTCGGCTCTGGTAAGTTAGAAGAAATTGCGCTTATGGTGGATGCAGAAGAAATTACCACTGTCATTGTCAATAACCGCTTGACTCCACGGCAAAATGTCAATTTAGAAGAAGTTCTGGGTGTCAAGGTCATTGACCGTATGCAGTTGATTTTGGATATCTTTGCCATGCGAGCTCGAAGCCATGAAGGGAAGCTCCAAGTCCACCTAGCACAACTCAAATACCTCTTGCCTCGCTTGGTTGGTCAGGGAATTATGCTCAGTCGTCAGGCAGGGGGAATTGGTTCCCGTGGTCCAGGTGAAAGTCAGCTGGAGCTGAATCGTCGTAGCGTTCGCAATCAAATCACGGATATCGAGCGCCAGCTCAAGGTGGTTGAGAAAAATCGGGCAACAGTCAGAGAAAAACGTCTGGAGTCTAGCACCTTTAAGATTGGTCTGATTGGTTATACCAATGCTGGGAAGTCAACCATTATGAACACCTTGACCAGTAAGACCCAGTATGAGGCTGACGAGCTGTTTGCGACTTTGGATGCGACGACTAAGAGTATCCATCTGGGGGGCAATCTTCAAGTAACTTTGACAGATACCGTTGGCTTTATCCAGGATTTGCCGACAGAGTTGGTGTCCAGTTTCAAGTCAACCTTGGAAGAAAGCAAGCATGTAGACCTTCTGGTTCATGTTATCGATGCCAGCAATCCTTACCATGAGGAGCATGAAAAAACAGTTCTATCCATCATGAAAGACCTGGACATGGAGGATATTCCTCGCCTGACTCTGTATAATAAAGCGGATTTGGTGGAGGATTTCACGCCTACCCAAACACCTTATGCTCTGATTTCTGCTAAGTCTGAGGATAGTCGTGAGAACTTGCAGGCACTATTTTTAGAGAAAATCAAGGATATTTTTGAATCTTTTACCCTGCGCGTGCCTTTTTCAAAGTCCTACAAGATTCATGATTTAGAAAGTGTAGCGATTCTTGAAGAACGTGATTATCAAGATGATGGGGAAGTCATTACAGGCTACATTTCCGAGAAAAACAAATGGAGGTTAGAAGAATTTTATGACTGATATTAAAACGTTGGCTCTAAAATATGGGGGCTATACAAGTCTGGACAAGGTCTATCTGGCTCAACTTCTAGCTGGTAGAACAGAGCAGGAGCAGTTGGCACTGATCACTCCTCCGCCCAGCGTGGTCAATGCTTACTTTGCAGAACTCTACCAAAAAAAGAGTCCTGAAGCAGCGACGGATTATTTTGCGGAACTCAGTCAGGAACTGAATCTTTACAACGTTGAGCCAAGTTTCACCATAGAAAACAAGCCTTTTATTCGTCTTAACCTATCTGGCAAATCCTTTGGTTTTTGTTATGAGAGTGAGGGACTGGGTCGAATTTTCTCTGAGAATGAAGAGAAGATTTCGGATGACTTGCTCTTTGAAATTGCGCAAATTTTTCCCCATCAGCTAGTCTTTGAGGAGTCTGGCAAGATTTATATGAAGGCTGTCGGGGAAGAAGAAGTTGTGAGCGTGGAAAATCTTACAGCTTTGACAGATTTGGAAAGTTTGGCTGATGGTCGCAAGTGTCTTAAAGGTTACAGCCAAGAGGAGCTATTACAAGAAGCTACAGCTTTTTCTGGCAAGCGCTATTTCCGATCGGAAAACCGCACAGCCATGTTATATATTGATTAATTAGAAAGTATCGAATGGATATTCAATTTTTAGGAACGGGGGCTGGTCAGCCCTCTAAAGCCCGCAACGTTTCAAGTCTCGCCCTGAAACTCTTGGACGAGATTAACGAAGTTTGGCTCTTTGACTGTGGAGAAGGTACGCAAAATCGCATTCTGGAAACCACAATTCGACCACGTAAGGTCAGCAAAATCTTTATTACCCACCTGCATGGAGACCACATTTTTGGCTTACCAGGTTTCCTTTCTAGCCGTGCCTTTCAGGCCAATGAAGAGCAGACAGATTTGGAAATCTATGGACCTCAAGGAATCAAGTCATTTGTCTTAACCAGCCTTCGTGTGTCAGGTTCTCGTCTGCCCTACCGCATTCATTTCCATGAGTTTGACCAAGATTCTTTAGGGAAAATCCTTGAAACCGATAAATTCACGGTGTATGCAGAGGAGCTGGACCACACTATTTTCTGTGTTGGTTATCGTGTCATGCAAAAGGACCTAGAAGGTACCTTGGATGCAGAAAAACTCAAGGCAGCTGGTGTCCCATTTGGCCCACTTTTTGGGAAAATCAAAAACGGCCAGGATGTTGTTTTGGAAGACGGAACTGAAATCAAGGCAGCAGACTATATCTCAGCGCCACGTCCTGGTAAGATTATTACTATTTTAGGAGACACTCGAAAAACGGATGCCAGTGTGCGTCTGGCTGTCAATGCCGATGTCCTAGTCCATGAATCGACTTATGGCAAGGGTGATGAAAAAATTGCTCGTAACCATGGCCACTCTACTAACATGCAAGCTGCACAAGTAGCGGTAGAAGCAGGTGCCAAACGACTATTGCTCAATCATATCAGTGCCCGTTTCCTCTCAAAAGATATCAGCAAGCTTAAAAAAGACGCTGCTAGTGTCTTTGAAAATGTCCATGTGGTCAAAGACTTGGAAGAAGTGGAAATCTAAAAGCTTGAGAAAGGAACAGTATGCCTACTATTCTCATTACCGGAGCTAGCGGTGGCCTAGCCCAAGAAATGGTCAAACTCTTGCAAAATGACCAACTCATCTTGCTTGGAAGAAAGAAGGAAAAATTAGCCCAACTCTACGGAAATCATCCCCGTGCAGAATTGATGGAAATCGATATTACCGATGACTCAGCCTTAGAAACTCTGGTAGCAGACCTTTATCATCGCTACGGCAGGATTGATGTCTTGATTAATAACGCTGGTTATGGGATTTTGGAGGAATTTGACCAGATTTCTGACCAAGATATTCACCAGATGTTCGAGGTCAATACTTTTGCCCTGATGAATCTATCTCGTCGCCTTGCGGCAAGAATGAAGGAAAGTCGAAAAGGTCATATCATTAATATCGTCAGCATGGCAGGTTTGATTGCTACTGGCAAGTCCAGTCTTTACTCAGCGACCAAGTTCGCGGCTATTGGTTTTTCAAATGCTCTGCGCCTCGAACTCATGCCTTATGGTGTTTATGTAACGACGGTCAATCCAGGACCAATCCGAACAGGATTTTTCGACCAAGCCGACCCAGATGGTACCTATCTCAAGTCGGTTGAACGCTTCCTGTTGAAACCAGATGCAGTGGCTAAAAAGATTGTCAAGATTATAGGAAAAAACAAACGAGAACTCAATCTACCGATGTTGTTGAACCTAGCTCATAAGTTTTATACCCTTTTTCCCAAGCTAGCTGATAAGTTGGCAGGGGAAACTTTTAATTATAAATAAAAAGAACCAATGTGCAGGTTGTTGCTAGCCTACATATTGGTTCTTATCATTTCTCAACTATCAAACTGAACTTCTTCTAGTAGATAGTCGATAAAGCGTTCGCCCATCTTAGATAGGCTGGTTTTCTCATGCTGAATGTAGACCAGCTCGATAGGATCGTCAATATCCAGTGGGATAGAAACGATATTGTCTCCATTGAGGTTGCTGTTCAAAATCCCTGTTGCGATGGTATAACCGTCTAAACCAATCAAGAGATTAAAAAGGGTGGCACGGTCACTGACCACGATGGATTTCTTATGGTGTTCTTGAGAAAGAATTTCCTCTGAAAAGTAGAAGGAGTTGTGGGTCCCTTGGTCATAACTCAGATAAGGGAAGTTTTCCAAATCAGATAGTTTGACCTTATCTTTTTTTGCCAGAGGATTGGTCTTGCTGACAAAGATATGCGGTTGCGCGGTAAAGAGATGGTGAGCCAGGAGGTGGTTGTCATCCAGCATTTTGGTTAAAACATCACGGTTGTAGCTGTTCAAAAATAGGACACCGACCTCACTACGGAAGTTCTTGACGTCGTCGATAATTTCCCAAGTACGAGTTTCACGAAGGAAGAGCTCGTATTTCTCCATATCGCTTTTCTTGAGCAGAGAGACGAAAGCGTTGACCACAAAGGCATAGTGTTGAGACGAAACGCTAAAGAGTTCGCGGTGGGCGACAGGATTTTTATAGCGTTCCTCCAGAAGCTGGGTTTGCTCGACAACCTGACGGGCATAAGAGAGAAACTCCATCCCATCACGGGTCAAGGTGATTCCCTTGGGATTGCGGATAAAGATCTCAATACCCATTTCATTTTCCAAATCTCTTACTGCATTGGAAAGACTAGGTTGAGTGATAAAGAGTTGCTTGGCTGCCTCATTCATGGAGCCAGTTTCGACGATTTTGATAATATAATGTAATTGTTGAATTCTCATGTTTTTATTGTACCACACTTGCGTCAGAATCGCCAAAGAAGATAGGAAAATCAGGAGTATTGTGTGGGTCTCTTCTTGAAAAAAACACAAAAATTTGCTAGAATGAGTCTTATGAAAACATTCTATGATGTGCAGCAATTCCTCAAAC
>DXLD01000149.1:0-3566 GCA_019414935.1 Streptococcus sp. | reverse complement strand
TTTTTATAGGGAGATTATTATGAAAAAGTTTTAGGAGTTTAAGTTAAGGTCTTCTTAACTTATGAACTTAGTATACACTTCCTAGCTTAAAGTTTCCTTAAGTATTTTTAAAAATCAAATTTTTCCATTTCTCCTGCCAATTTTTCTTGGATAGACGTGTTCGATAGAGTTCCATTCGGTCTTCATTTTCTAAAAAATGAGGAGTTGGACGAACTTGAAAATTCAAAATGTCCTCCAAACCATAAGGTGCAAAGAGTTCCAAAGTGGATTCTTCATTCAAGTGTAGTCCAACAGCTGTACATCGTTCTGGATACTTACTCATAGCATCACGGGAACTAGTATAAGGAGCAGTATGAGGGCTATGTTGATGCATATAGACCTGATTTTTCAACTCCCATTGATACTGAGGAAAGTCCTCTCGTAGCTTTTTCTCTAGGGACAAGGTTTCCTCATAAGAAATATCCGGATCACAGAAAATGACATCTACATCTGTTTCACAGTCAAAAGGGGATTTGTCTGACAAGAGATTCCAGATAAAATTTCTGACAGAACCTGCTGCCAACCAGGAATCTGTCAACTCCAGGTTTCGAAGGATAGTCAGAATAGCCATCATATCTGGATTTTTTCTAAAAGCCTCTAGAATTTCTTGCTTATTTTTCATTGTACTCATACCCCAAATGCTCATATGCCTTAGCAGTCGCCACCCGTCCAGACCGTGTCCGCATGATAAAACCTTTTTGAATCAAGTAGGGCTCATACATGTCTTCGACAGTCTCGCGCTCCTCGGCGATATTGACAGAAAGAGTTCCTAAGCCGACAGGACCACCGCCGTACATCTCAATCATGGTGCGAAGGATTTTTTGATCCACATAGTCCAGACCTTCATGGTCAACATCCAGCATGGTCAAAGCCTTATCGGTAATAAGATCATCGATAGTCCCATTCCCCATAATCTGAGCAAAATCGCGCACACGCTTAAGGAGACGATTGGCAATACGGGGGGTTCCACGACTACGCAGGGCCAGCTCCGATGCTGCCTCATGAGTGATTTCCATCTCAAAAATATCTGCCGTCCGCTCAACAATTTCTGTCAAGTCAGCATGAGCATAATACTCCATATGACCTGTAATCCCAAAACGTGCTCTCAGAGGATTAGAAAGCATACCAGCCCGAGTCGTCGCACCAATCAAGGTAAAAGGTGGCAACTCCAAATGAACACTACGACTACCCTCACCAGCCCCAATCATGATATCAATGTAGAAGTCTTCCATAGCACTATAAAGCACCTCTTCCACTGACATTGGCAAACGATGGATCTCATCAATAAAAAGGACATCACCAGGTTCTAAGTCATTCAAAATCGCTACCAGATCTCCGGCTTTTTCAATGACTGGACCCGAAGTCTGCTTGAGATTGACACCTAGTTCGTTGGCAATAACAAAAGCCATGGTCGTTTTTCCCAAGCCTGGAGGGCCAAATAAGAGCACATGATCCAGCGCTTCATCCCGCATTTTGGCGGCCTCGATAAAGATTTGGAGCTGGTCCTTGACCTTATCCTGTCCAATATATTCACGTAAGTACTGAGGACGGAGCGTGCGTTCTACTAACTCTTCATCCCCCATTATCTCATTATCTAAAATTCTACTCATGCCTCTATTATATCAAAAAACCAAGCCACAAACAAAAAAGCCACTGGATTGGTGCCTCCCGAGTTTAACACTTATGTGGTATAATATTCTACGGCACTGCTACACCGCCTACGAAAGGAGGTGAAATAGCCCATGATGGAACTAATCCTTAAAACTATCATCGGACCGATTGTGGTCGGTGTCATCCTTCGCTTAGTCGATAAATGGCTAAACAAAGATAGATAGTGTCAAAAAAGACCCCAAGCTTAATGTGGAAGTTAGCTTGGGGTCTTTTCTAGTCCATGATATAGAACTAATCCTTAATTCCTCTCCATTATCCCACAGTTCACGAATTTTGTCAAAGATTTATATCCTCATCCATTCAGCTTCTCCAACTTTAGAATCTGTCCAATAAAGTTTATAAGATTAAGCGAAAGTTATCGGAAAACTATTTTTAGAATAGTCCCCAAAAGCCTGAAATAGAGCCAAAAAACTCCACCTGATTGGGTGGAGTTAAGGGAGATTATTATGAAAAAGAAAAGTTTAGGATTTTATTAAATAAAGTTAGGAGGTCTTTATTTAATAACTATATGATACAATACGAAGCTTAAAACTAGCTTAACTTTTCTCAAATTTTACTATTTTGCAAAAAATTTCTATCACCATCACCTCACCACGAAAAAAAGCCACCTGATTGGGTGACTTCATTAGGAGATTATGATGAAAAAAGTTTTAGGATTTCATTAAATAAAGTTAGGAGGTCTTTATTTAATGACTATATGATACTAGACCAGCCTTAAACTTTGCTTAAGAAAAACAAGTTTTATTATTTTTCTCTGTTTACCCAAATCATTCCTGTACAATCATAGGTGGATAAAGTTTCAAATCCCATAGAACGATAGAAGCCCAAGGTTCTTTCTGTCTGTTCTGTTACCAGCTGGACTTGATAGGCATCTTTGTAATCCTCTAAAGCCTCTTTCATTAGGGCACTACCAATCCCTTGACGCTGATAGATTGGTAAAACGATTAAATCCTGAACCAGTACTGATGAAAATCCATCTCCAACCAAACGAATCAAGCCCACCACAGCATCACCATCAAGTGCCAGATAAATTGCTAATGAGTGAGACAAGGCCTGCTCCAGCATCTGAGGTTGATTTGTATAATTTGTCCAACCGACAGCCTGATAGAGATGCAAAACATCCTCGAGCTTGACGATTTCTTGCTTTCTAATGATTATCATGTCAACACCTCTTAGAATTCTCTCAAGCTCTTGTACTGTCGTCCATTTTGATCAAAATTTTCAGGAGATAACCACGTTTCCAAACGCGTTTTGACGTTTGGCCAGTCCTTATCAATCATGGACAACCAATCCGTATCCCTCGTACGCCCCTTATAAACCACTGCCTGACGGAAGGTTCCTTCATAAATAAATCCCAAACGCTCCGCAGCTCGTCTGGATGGCAGGTTAAGAGCATCGCATTTCCACTCATAGCGACGATAGTGGAGTTCTTCAAAAACATAGCGAGCGAGGAGATACTGGGCTTCAGTTCCTATCCGTGTTCCCCTGAGCTCTGGAGAAAAAGTGACCGCCCCCACTTCTATCACTCGGTTATTCTGATCAATGCGCATGAGAGAAAAAGTTCCCAAAGCCTTACCAGTTGCCTTGTCTATGATGGCATAGTAAAAACGATCCTTACGAGCCAACATCTGATTTAAAAGGCTGACCAGTTCCTCCATGTCTGCCACTGGCTCCTGAAAGAGGTAGGTCCACATCTCCCGAGGCGTATCAGGGCCATAAACAGCTAATAAATCCTCTGCATGCTTGTCCACGGAAAGAGCCTCTATCCGAGCATAACGCCCTTCTAAGAAATCAATAGAAGGCAGTTCACCTGGTGTATAACCTTCCATTGACTCACCAATCATCTGACCATATTC
>DXLD01000148.1:0-3567 GCA_019414935.1 Streptococcus sp. | reverse complement strand
AAGTACAGCCTGCGGCTAGTTTCCTAGTTTGCTCTTTGATTTTCATTGAGTATAAAAAGCCTCTTCCCAAGGGAAAGAGGACTAAATCTTATTGATGAACTGCCTGGGCTGCTGTGATAAGTGTTAACTTGTAAACATCATCAGCATTACATCCACGAGAAAGGTCGTTAACTGGCTTGTTCAAACCTTGCAAAACAGGACCAACAGCCGCAAAACCACCGAGACGTTCGGCCATCTTGTAGCCGATATTTCCTGCCTCGATACCTGGGAAGATGAAGACATTTGCTTGACCAGCTACTGTACTTCCAGGAGCTTTCAAAGCTGCAGTTTCAGGAACAAAGGCTGCATCAAATTGCAACTCACCATCGATTTCAAGGTCAGGGCGCAAGTCGTGAGCAATTTTAGTTGCTTCAACAACCTTATCAACGCTTTCTCCAAATCCTGAACCTTTAGTAGAATAGCTTAGCATAGCAATTTTAGGCTCGATTCCAAACATCTTAGCTGTAATTGCTGAGTTGATTGCAATTTCAGCCAAGGCTTCAGCGTCTGGATTGATATTGATGGCACAGTCCCCAAAGAGGTAACGCTCCGTACCACGAACCATGAGGAAGGCACCTGAAGTACGAGTTACATTTGGACGAGTTTTGATGATTTGAAGAGCTGGACGAACTGTTGAAGCTGTTGAGTGAATCGCTCCTGACACCATTCCATCAACCAAGCCCAAGTAAACCAACATAACACCAAAATAGTTGACATCTTCAACCAAAACCTTACGTGCATCTTCTTCAGACATTTTACCCTTGCGACGCTCCACCAAAGCAGCAACCATTTCTTCAAATTTATCGTAGTGCTGAGGGTCGATGACTTCATAACCATCTTCGATACCTTCAATTTCAAGATAAATTTTAATTTTTTCAGGATTTCCAAGCAAAACAGGAATCACTTCTGTTTCTTTTACCAAGCGTTTAGTCGCTTGAAGAATACGTGGCTCTTCCCCTTCAGGGAGAACGATACGAGCATTTTTACCAACAAGATTGGCTTTGAGATTTTCAAAAACTTCCATGAGTTTTCTCCTTTAAGATAATAATTATACTCTGAAACAATTTTTATAGAGTATTAGTTGATAACTGGGTAATAAGGTTGCTAAAATC
This sequence comes from Streptococcus sp., assembly GCA_019414935.1. Lineage (GTDB taxonomy): Bacteria > Bacillota > Bacilli > Lactobacillales > Streptococcaceae > Streptococcus. The sequence goes on along the minus strand of DXLD01000148.1, from coordinate 2,416 downwards.
ATCCGGCAAGGGACTCTCTAACTGCAAGTCTTGCTCTAAAAATGGATGATAAAAGGATAGGTAATGGCAATGCAGGGCCTGACGTTGGATGCCGTCGTCCAGACTACCACCATACAAATCATCTCCCAACAAAGGAAAACCAATATGAGAAAAATGGACTCGGATTTGGTGGGTTCGTCCAGTATGCAGGCGAATGTCAACCAAGTGAATATTCCCATATGAAGCTACAATCTTGTAAGAAGTATGGGCATACTTTCCGCCTTTAGCCACTCGTCTGGTAATAATGGAGTCTTCATCACGCGCAATCGGAGCAATAATTTCTCCCTCTGACTCCAAGTGTCCATCACCTTTAACCAAAGCAAAGTAGCGTTTTTCAATGGACTTCTTCTGCAACTGCTTATCTAATCGTGCATGGGCATAGCCGTGCTTAGCAAAGAGCATCAAACCAGAAGTATCTCGATCAAGCCTAGTTACAATGTGAACCTGCTGATTTTCATAGTTTTGCTTGACGTAGTAACCCTTGATAAAATTGGCGATAGTATTGGAGTGGTTGACACTAGGAATAGACGCCACTCCATAGGGTTTATTCAAGACTAGAAAATGGTCATCCTCATAGAGAATATCCAGTGGGCGCTCGATAGCTTCTAGAGTTTCAAAGCCTTCCTCAGCAGGAATATCAATAATAACTTTGTCTCCAATATCCAATAGATAAGTTGCATTTTGCGGTTGGTCATTGACTAGAATAGCTCCGCCTCGAAACTTAATCTTGGCCAGAAGTCCCTTAGAAACCTCGTGCTTTTTCAAGAAAGTCTTAACTTTGACATGTTCATCTGCGATAAATTCAAACCTCATTCGTCCACCTCGCCGATGAAAGCATCCTTAACACGATTCCAGAAACTGGTGTGGCTCGGCGACGCTACAAAGTGAATCTTATGATGGTCTATTTGATACTCGATTCTCTCAATATTACGGAAAGAATAAACGCTATTGTCAACCGAAATGGTATGGTAATCGTTTCTTGTAGGAATGAGTTCAATCTTATCCTTCTTAGGCACAATAATAGATGAACCCAACGTTCTATAAACACGATTATTAAGGCTGGCAATTTCCGTTAACTGAAGAGCTTCAATGGTAGGATGTAAAACAGCTCCACCAAGCGACTTGTTATAGGCTGTGCTACCAGTCGGTGTCGAAACTGTTAGCCCATCTCCACGAAAACGTTCAAAGTGGACGCCGTTAATCACAACATCCGCAACCATGGTTCGATCAGACCTGCGGATGCTAGCTTCGTTGAGAGCTCTGAAAATCTTAACTTCACCATTTTCAAGAAAGACCTTCACATTTAGAACAGGGTAAGAAACTCTTGCTCCGGTATCTAGCTGCAAATTAGTCACTAGCTTGTCCAACTCAAAATCACGGTAGTCCGTATAGAAGCCCAAATGTCCGGTGTGAACACCGATAAAGCGTACCTTGTCAAGCTGGTCTTCGTACTTATGAAAGGCCGACAAGAGCATGCCATCTCCACCAATGGAAATGACAATGTCCGGACTGCTATCATTGAGTATAAACTGATTTCTCTTCAAACGATCTCGCAATTCATACAAAACCCTTTGACTCTGCGGTTTTCTATTGGCTATCAGGTCAATTCGTTTACCTGTATTCTTCATCTGTATCGTCACTATTTCCTACACCGTCATTTAATTTTCTACTCAAAGGATCAAAAAGGGCCTGAGCTTCCTGAATATCATCTCGAATTTTACCCATTTCTTCATCCAACTGATGGGCAATTTTGGCCGTGATTTCCAGTCGCTTCTTTATCTCCTCTGGGAAATCCCCTTGGTACTTGTAGTTGAGAGAATGTTCTATCGTTGCCCAGAAATTCATAGCCAAGGTACGAATTTGAATTTCAGCTAGGATGGTCTTGGCTCCATTAATGGTATCAACCGTATATTCTACTACCACATGGTAAGAACGATAGCCTGAGGATTTTCGATGAGTAATGTAATCGCGCTCCTGTATGATCCGCATATCCTGACGTTTGCGCAAAATCTCCACTACTTCCTTGACGTCATCTACAAACTGAACCATCACACGCAAGCCAGCAATATCCTGCAAATCATGTTCCAAGGTCGCATAAGTAATGCCACGACGAGCCATTTTTTCCTTAATGCTCTCAATTGGCTTGACTCGACCAGTCACAAACTCAATCGGAGAATGCTTATTTTGTTTACGATATTGCTTACGAATACCACGAAGTTTAATTTTTAACTCACCAACAGCTTGAATGTAAGGATCTAGAAATTCTTCCCATTCTAAGGTCATATATTCTCCCTTGTTCTCATTTTATCCTTCAAAAATATCTTTGATTTTTTCTCCAGATTCATATACAATAAATACAATGCTTATTATACCATAA
>DXLD01000147.1:0-3600 GCA_019414935.1 Streptococcus sp. | reverse complement strand
TCGCAAGGTCAATATCGGGATGGACGAAGCCCACTTGGTTGGTTTGGGACGCTACCTGATTCTAAACGGTGTGGTGGATCGTAGTCTCCTCATGTGCCAACACTTGGAGCGCGTGCTGGATATTGCAGACAAATATGGTTTCCACTGCCAGATGTGGAGCGATATGTTCTTTAAACTTATGTCAGTAGATGGGCAGTACGACCGTGATGTGGAAATTCCAGAGGAAACGCGTGTCTACCTAGACCGTCTCAAAGATCGTGTGACCTTAGTTTACTGGGACTATTATCAGGATAGCGAGGAAAAATACAACCGCAATTTCCGCAATCATCATAAGATTAGCCATGATCTTGCCTTTGCAGGGGGAGCTTGGAAGTGGATTGGTTTCACACCCAACAACCATTTCAGCCGTCTCATTGCTCTTGAAGCCAATAAAGCCTGCCGTGCCAATGATATCAAAGAAGTCATCGTAACTGGTTGGGGAGACAATGGTGGCGAGACCGCTCAGTTTTCTATCCTACCAAGCTTGCAAATCTGGGCAGAACTCTGCTACCGCAATGACCTAGACCGTTTGTCTGCACACTTCAAGACCAATACAGGTCTATCAGTTGAGGATTTCATGCAGATTGACCTAGCCAACCTTTTACCAGACCTACCAGACAATCTCAGTGGCATCAATCCCAACCGCTATGTCTTTTATCAGGATGTTCTCTGTCCGATACTTGACCAGCACATGACACCTGAACAGGACAAACCGCACTTCGCTCAGGCTGCTGAGACGCTTGCTAACATTAAAGAAAAAGCTGCCAACTATGCCTACCTCTTTGAAACTCAGGCCCAGTTGAACCAGATTTTAAGTAGCAAAGTGGATGTGGGACGACGCATTCGTCAAGCCTATCAAGTGGATGATAAGGAAAGCCTACAAGAAATCGCCAGACAAGAATTACCAGAACTCAGAAGCCAAATCGAACACTTCCATGCCCTCTTTAGCCACCAATGGCTGAAAGAAAACAAGGTCTTTGGTTTGGATACGATCGATATCCGTATGGGCGGACTCTTGCAACGCATCAAACGCGCAGAAAGTCGTATTGAGGCTTATCTGGCTGGTCAGCTGGACCGTATCGATGAGTTAGAAGTGGAAATCCTGCCATTTACAGACTTCTACGCAGACAAGGATTTCGCAGCCACAACAGCCAACCAGTGGCATACCATTGCGACAGCTTCAACCATTTACACGACATAAAAAACAAGAACACCTTGCCTTACTCAGAGTGTTTCTCGTGAAACATCCCTTTCTTAAAAAGTACTCCACATAAAATAATTTGTGGAGTTTTTTCTATAATTAGTAGTTTAACCTAACCTGCAAATAGGAGTATACTAATAATGTAATCGTTATCAAAAGTCTAAAAAGGAATTTTTAGATGGATATCAAAATAAAAAAGGGAGGAAATTATGAATAAGTTTTCAAAAACCTTGAGAGACAACTGGATCTTTCTCTTAATGGTTTTGCCGGGGGCACTCTGGTTGATTCTATTCTTCTACATTCCAGTATTTGGGAACGTGGTTGCCTTTAAAGACTACCACATGACCAGTAATGGATTTATAGATAGTATCGTGAATAGTAAATGGGTCGGACTCGATAATTTCAGATTCTTGTTTAGTTCAAAAGACGCCTTTATCATCACTCGAAATACTGTCCTCTACAATCTCGGCTTTATCTTTATCGGTTTGATTGTATCTGTAGGGATTGCTATCATCTTAAGTGAACTCCGTTCTAAGAGAATGGTTAAGATCTTCCAAACTTCCATGTTGTTCCCTTACTTCTTGTCTTGGGTTATCATCAGTTTTTTTACAGATGCCTTCCTAAACATTGACAAAGGTGTGTTCAACCATTTCCTAGAATCTATCGGAATGAAGGAAATCAATTTCTACGCTGACTTGGGTATTTGGCCTTATCTCCTACTTTTCCTTGGTATTTGGAAAGGCTTTGGATATAGCAGTGTCATGTACTATGCGACAATCATGGGAATTGATCCAACCTACTACGAAGCAGCGACAGTGGACGGGGCTAGCAAATGGCAACGAATTCGCAATGTAACTATTCCGCAGTTGACACCATTGGTAACTGTATTGACCATCCTTGCAGTCGGAAACATCTTCCGTGCAGACTTTGGTCTCTTCTACCAAATCCCCCACAATGCTGGTCAGCTTTATAATGTAACCAACGTCTTGGACGTATATGTTTATAACGGTTTGACTCAGACAGCGGATATCGGGATGGCTTCAGCAGCAGGTCTCTACCAATCAGTTGTCGGCTTGATTCTGGTTATCCTATCAAACTTACTGGCAAGACGAGTTGATCCAAACTCAGCCTTGTTCTAGAAAGGAGGAGAATATGGCAGAAAAGAAAATTAAAAAAGAAAAAATTGATAATGTCGGCATTCACTCCTTCAGTAAGAAAGCAGATATCTTCTTTAGTACCATTTCTGGTTTGGTTGCCCTTTCTTGTATCCTACCTTTTGTATTCGTTATCGTTATTTCGGTGACAGATGAAAAGAGTATCCTCCAAAATGGATATAGCTTCTTCCCATCTCAATTTGGATTAGACGGTTTTGAGTTTTTGGCACAGTTTAAGGATAAAATCCTCCAAGCCCTCTTCATCTCAGTCTTTGTAACAGTGGTGGGGACTATCACAAACGTTTTTATCACAACAACTTATGCCTACGCTATTTCACGGACAACCTTTAAGTATCGCAGATTCTTTACGATTTTTGCCCTTCTTAGTATGTTGTTTAACGCGGGTTTGGTACCGGGCTATATCGTGGTAACTCGTTTACTTCAACTTGGTGATACAGTTTGGGCCTTGATTGTTCCAATGCTTCTCTCACCATTTAACATCATCTTGATGCGTTCCTTCTTCAAGAAGACCATTCCAGAAGCCATTCTAGAATCCGCTCGTATCGATGGTGCTAGTGAGGCCCGGATCTTCTTCCAAATCTGTTTACCATTGTCACTACCAGGTATCGCAACCATTACGCTCTTAACAGCTCTTGGTTTCTGGAATGACTGGTTCAACGCCCTTCTTTATATCAAGAGTGACAACTTGTATCCATTGCAATATTTGCTCATGCAAATCCAGCAAAATATGGACTATATCGCCAAAGCAGTCGGCCTATCTGGTCAACTGGGAGTTGCTCTACCGAAAGAAACAGGACGTATGGCCATGGTTGTGGTGGCAACCCTCCCAATCGCGATTTTGTATCCATTCTTCCAACGCTACTTTGTAAAAGGTTTGACTATCGGTGGCGTGAAAGAATAGTGCTTGTTGAGAAAAATCATTTCTCATTTCCAAACTTCCCTTGCGTGAAGTTAAGATCATTACATTGTTTATAAGTTTAAAAATAAAAAAAGGAGTTTTTGTCATGAAAAACTGGAAAAAATATGCTTTTGCATCTGCTAGCGTAGTCGCTTTGGCTGCTGGTCTCGCTGCTTGTGGAAACCTTTCAGGTAACAGCAAAAAAGCTGCTGACTCAGCTTCAGGTGAAAAAACTGTTATCAAAATGTACCAAATCGGTGACAAACCAGATAACTTAGATGAATTGC
>DXLD01000146.1:0-3631 GCA_019414935.1 Streptococcus sp. | reverse complement strand
CAACTTTGATGAACACGACCTGGAGGAACTCATTCGTGACAAATCTTAATACACCCTTTATGATTGGCAATGTTGAGATTCCCAATCGTACCGTTTTAGCGCCCATGGCTGGCGTGACCAACTCAGCCTTTCGTACTATTGCAAAAGAGCTCGGAGCTGGACTCGTTGTCATGGAAATGGTCTCTGACAAGGGAATCCAATACAACAACGAAAAAACCCTGCATATGCTTCATATCGATGAAGGCGAAAACCCTGTTTCTATCCAACTTTTTGGTAGTGATGAAGACAGCCTGGCACGCGCAGCAGAATTCATCCAAGAAAACACCAAAACCGATATCGTGGATATCAACATGGGCTGCCCAGTTAATAAAATCGTGAAGAACGAAGCTGGCGCTATGTGGCTCAAGGACCCAGACAAGATCTACTCTATTATCAACAAGGTTCAATCTGTCCTTGATATTCCACTTACTGTCAAAATGCGTACAGGCTGGTCTGACCCGTCTCTTGCAGTAGAAAATGCCCTCGCTGCTGAAGCTGCAGGTGTTTCTGCCCTTGCTATGCATGGCCGTACCCGCGAACAAATGTATACGGGTCATGCAGACCTTGAGACCCTTCACAAGGTCGCTCAAGCTTTGACCAAGATTCCATTCATCGCCAACGGTGACATCCGTACGGTCCAAGAAGCCAAACAACGCATCGAAGAAGTTGGTGCTGACGCAGTTATGATTGGCCGCGCTGCCATGGGAAATCCTTACCTCTTCAACCAAATCAACCACTACTTTGAAACAGGAGAAATCCTACCTGATTTGACCTTTGAGGACAAGATGAAAATCGCCTACGAACATTTGAAACGCTTAATTAACCTCAAAGGAGAAAACGTAGCAGTTCGTGAATTCCGTGGACTCGCTCCTCACTACCTCCGTGGAACATCTGGCGCAGCCAAACTCCGTGGAGCCATTTCACAAGCTAGCACTCTGGCAGAGATTGAGGCTCTCTTGCAATTGGATAAGGCTTAAAATGGTTCATACTGCTCTACTGATTATCGATATGCAAAAAGCATTTGATAACCCTATCTGGGGAGAACGGAACAACCCTCAAGCTGAACAACAAGCATTGAGGGTACTGGCATACTTTCGTAAACATGCTCTTCCAGTCTTACATGTTCAACACATATCTGACAATCCCCAGTCGCAATTTCATAACAAACAAAATCAGGAGTTTAAAAGTGGATTTGAACCAGTCAACTCAGAACCTGTCTTTCAAAAAACGGTTAATAGCGCTTTTATTGGAACAAATCTTGAAACCTATTTACGAAAAAATCAGATTTGTCATTTAGTCGTTGTTGGTTTGACCCTGCCTCATTGTGTATCCACTACGACACGAATGGCAGCAAATCTTGGTTTTGAAGTCACTTTACTAGCCGATGCTACTGCCAGTTTTACCCTATCTAACAAAAACGGTCAGACCATCTCTCCCGAGACTATCCATGAGATTAATCTCCTTTCTCTACAAGATGAGTTTGCTCAAATTCTTACTACAGAAGAATTTTTAACTCAAATACAAATATAAAATAATCCGTCAACTCTTATTGAGCTGGCGGATTTTCTTTAATTATAAAAATTCAAATACTGAGAGTTATTATTGATTCAAAGCAACACTAGAAACCTTGCCATCCGCTCCTGTTGTAATTTGGATGACTTTTCCTCCACCGATTTTGGCATTATACTTACCATCATCAAGAGTATAAGAATAGCCTTTGATAGAGTAATTTTCTTTCTTTCCATCAGCAGATTCTACTGTAAATTGACCACCTGATGAAACTGTAATGGTTTCGCCACTTGCTCCCTTCCAATTGCCCGCTGCAGCTGAGAAATCACCATCTACCATGGTTAAAACACCCTTATAGCGTTTATTTTGCTCTGCTTGCTTATCTTGAAGTTTGCGGTCAGTTGTAGGATCATAGCTTGATTGGTTAGACTGGGCTTGAGGAGCCTGTTGAGTTGAAGGAGTCTGAGCAGGAGTTTGTTGACTAGCTGCCTGTTGATTAGCCACTTCTTGACCTTGTCTTTGCTCTGGTGCAGGTGCCGCTTGTGATGGTGTTGCAGTTGCTGCAGACTGATCAGTAGATGCCTTGGCCTTTTCAGATGCAGCTGAACTTGAGGACTTCTGAGTCTTGCTTGCTTTGTTAGAAGAAGCTGCTTTAGAGCTTGATGATTGACTTGTCTTCGCAGAACTGCTTGCTTGAGTTGTCTCCTTTTTATTTCCACAAGCACCTAATAATAGGGTAGAAGTCAATACAGTCGCTGCCATCAATTTAATATAGGTTTTCTTTTTCATTTTTCTACTCCTTTGTAATATTTTAGAAATATAAAGAAATCTTTTTGTAATATAATTGTAACATTGAAATTTAAATATGTCAACAATTTATCTAAACTATTTTAAAAATCTTAAATACTTTAGATACATTTACTCCTCCTACTCTTTTATTCGTAATAAAACAGAAAAACAGAAGATTTTCCTGTTAAAAATTTGAATTTGTTTTTATGTAATCGCTTGCATCTTTAAGTGCAAAGGAATATAATAACATTGAAATAGAATATAGGAGGTGTAGGCTTATGTTAAGCAAATATTACAAGTATCTTCCTTGGTTGATTGTGACAGCTATTGTCTCTTATCAATCAACCACTTACTATGCGCGAACTGCATTTGATGTGTTTTATCTGACTACAATCTTTTTGATTGTTTATATCGCTTTGTTATTCCTACACGAAAAATATCTCAAGTATCGATACAAAGACTTTTTTACTCACATGTTGAGTAATTCTAAGAAGGATAGCCATCCATAAAAGTAGTCGTAAGAGAAATTTTATCTCATGACAGTAAACAAAGAGGTCGGGAACTTTTCCCGACCTCGCTTTTTATGCAATATCAAATTTTAATTGGCCTGCTTTGACACCAATCTTAAGTGTGCTGCCTGCCACTAAATCTCCCTTAAGAAGAAGTTCTGCCAACTTATCTTCCACTTCTGTTTGCAGGGTTCTGCGAAGTGGACGAGCTCCCATCTCTGGGTCATATCCTTGACTTGCCAACAATTTCAGTGCGGAAGCTTGTAATTTCAAGTCAATGCCTTTTTCAGCCAAACTTGCCACTAAAGGTTTAACCATAATCTTCACCACTTCCTGCATATGATTGCTAGACAGGCTATGGAAGACCACCTTTTCATCAATACGGTTGATAAACTCAGGTCGATAAGCCTTTTTCAGCTCTTCAAACATGCGTTTTTCCATATTTTCCTGGTCAAAACGAATATCCTTGGCCCCAAAACCAACAGTTTTGTCATCCCGAAGGGCTGTCGCACCAAGGTTTGACGTCATGATGATAATGGTATTTGAAAAGTCAACCTTGCGACCCTTGCTATCGGTCAAGACACCGTCATCCAAGACCTGCAAGAGAACATTAAAGATGTCTGGGTGAGCCTTCTCTACCTCGTCAAAAAGGAGAACAGAATAGGGTTTGTTGCGAACCTTCTCGGTCAACTCTCCACCTTCTTCGTAGCCCACATAGCCCGGAGGAGCTCCGTTGAGACGACTGGCTGCGAATTTCTCCATATACTCACTCATATCAAAGCGGA
>DXLD01000145.1:0-3639 GCA_019414935.1 Streptococcus sp. | reverse complement strand
AATGCAAGCCTTTTCTTTTTATTATATCACAGATAAGTAATTCTTTCACAATTGAATTGAATCTGCTAGGCATTTTCTATAAAAGCTCGATGCCGTAATGCTTTCAATCCTTGTCATTTTGTGATATCATGTAGAGGTAATGAAAGGAGAGAAAATGTCTGCAATAGAACGTATTACAAAAGCTGCTCACTTAATTGATATGAACGATATTATCCGCGAGGGGAATCCTACTCTACGCGCGGTTGCTGAGGAAGTTACCTTCCCCCTATCTGACCAAGAAATCATCCTTGGCGAAAAGATGATGCAATTCCTAAAACACTCCCAAGATCCTGTCATGGCTGAAAAAATGGGGCTCCGCGGTGGTGTTGGACTCGCTGCCCCTCAATTAGATATCTCAAAACGCATTATCGCTGTTTTGGTACCAAATATTGTTGAAGAAGGCGAAACTCCACAGGAAGCCTACGACTTACAAGCCATTATGTACAATCCAAAAATCGTCTCTCACTCTGTTCAAGACGCTGCTCTTGGCGAAGGAGAAGGTTGCCTGTCTGTTGACCGCAACGTGCCTGGCTATGTTGTTCGCCATGCTCGTGTTACTGTTGACTACTTTGACAAGGATGGCGAAAAACACCGTATCAAACTTAAAGGCTATAACTCCATCGTTGTCCAGCATGAAATTGATCACATCAACGGTATCATGTTTTACGATCGTATCAATGAAAAAGACCCATTTGCAGTTAAAGATGGTTTACTAATTCTAGAATAAAGAAAATCCCGTTGCAAGACGGGGTTTTGTGTTATAATAGAGGCATGAAAACAAATGATATTGTCTATGGCGTCCATGCCGTTACCGAAGCCCTCCTTGCAAACACTGGCAACAAACTCTACCTCCAAGAAGATCTCCGAGGTAAGAATGTTGAGAAAGTCAAGGAGCTGGCTACAGAAAAGAAGGTGTCCATTTCTTGGACCTCAAAAAAATCCCTCTCTGATATGACAGAAGGTGCTGTTCACCAAGGTTTTGTTCTACGAGTGTCTGAATTTGCCTATAGCGAGTTAGATTACATCCTTGCAAAAACACGTCAAGAAGAAAATCCTTTGCTATTGATTCTGGATGGGTTAACCGACCCTCACAACTTAGGATCCATCTTAAGAACCGCTGATGCGACCAATGTTTCAGGTGTCATCATTCCCAAGCACCGTGCGGTCGGTGTTACTCCTGTCGTGGCTAAAACAGCCACAGGTGCTATTGAGCACGTTCCAATCGCTCGAGTGACCAATTTAAGCCAAACTCTAGACAAACTCAAGGATGAAGGCTTCTGGACCTTTGGAACAGATATGAATGGTACTCCTTGCCATAAGTGGAATACAAAAGGGAAAATTGCCCTCATTATCGGAAATGAAGGAAAAGGCATCTCTAGCAACATCAAAAAACAGGTTGATGAAATGATTACCATTCCTATGAATGGACATGTTCAAAGCCTTAATGCCAGTGTTGCTGCAGCCATTCTCATGTACGAAGTTTTTCGAAATAGACTATAAAAAAAGTTTCCAGTCATCTGATTGGAAACTTTTTTATGATTAACTATGTTCGGTGATAAACTTGTAGGCTTCTTGACCAGCGATAGCTCCATCTCCAACTGCTGTTGTTACTTGGCGAAGGTCTTTCAAGCGAACATCTCCAACTGCAAAGATACCGTCAACTGCAGTTTTCATGTGGTTATCTGTCACAATCCAACCTGCCTGATCTTGGATATTCAATTCTTTAACAAAATCGCTAAGAGGGTCCAAACCAACATAGATAAAGACACCACCAAAGGCTTGCTCTGTCACTTGACCTGTTTTCACATTTTCAAAGACGACCGATTCTACTCGGTTTTCTCCCTTGATTTCCTTGACTACAGAATCCCATATAAAGCTGATTTTCTCATTCGCAAAAGCGCGGTCTTGTAAAACCTTTTGAGCACGAAGTTGGTCACGACGGTGAACAATGGTAACAGTCTTGGCAAAGCGAGTCAAGAAAATAGCTTCTTCGACAGCTGAATCTCCACCACCAACTACCAACAAATCTTGGTCACGGAAGAAAGCACCATCACACACGGCACAGTAAGAAACACCACGACTGTTCAGTTCTTCTTCTCCAGGTACTCCCAAAGGACGGTGTTTAGAACCAGTTGCTACGATCACTGTACGTGTTTCATATATTTGTTCATCAGTAATCACTTTCTTAAAATCACCATGGTCTTCAACATTTTCAACATAACCATAAATGTGCTCAACACCAAGATTTTCAAGCGGTTCAAACATCTTTTCAGCCAATTCTGGCCCACTGATATTAGCGTATCCAGGGTAATTTTCGATATCCGATGTATTATTCATCTGACCACCTGGCAGACCACCTTCAATCAAGGCTACTTTCAGATTGCTTCGAGCTGCATACAAGGCTGCAGTCATCCCTGCAGGTCCAGCACCGATAATAATAGTATCGTACATATAGATTCCTTCTTTCTTGTTGTAACTATCTTTATTCTAACTCTTTCTTGTCAATCAAGCAAGGATTATGCCTTGAAAACAAGAATTAAACTCATAACCGCAAAGGATAATACTGGAACAACCAAGACCCCAATCATAATCATATCATAGAGATGGGCTTGGCGAGCCTTGGCTGTCTTATCAACTCCCGACATGGCTCTCAGTCCAATCCAAATCCCTAAAAAAATCAGGACAAGGATGGTGGTCAAGATCAAACTCTCGAAATATAAAGAAAATAGTTGCAGTAGCATGATTTCTCTCATTTCTATCTTTTTTAAAGAGTAAACTCAGCTAGTCCAGCTAACTGAGTTTTCCTTTATCTATTATATCAAATATAAGTCCGTTTGTAACTAGCGAAGAATTCTTTTGTCCGCTCTTCTTTTGGATGGTGGATAATCTCATCCGGTGTTCCAGACTCAATGATTTTCCCCTTATCTAAGAAGAGAATCTTATCAGCCACTTGGGCTACAAAGGACATGTCATGACTGACTAAAATCATGGTCTGACCTGACTTAGCAGCATCTGCAATAGACTTCTCTACTTCACCGACCAATTCTGGGTCAAGGGCTGAAGTTGGTTCGTCTAAGAGTAAGACATCTGGTTTCATAGCAAGCGCACGCGCTAGGGCAACCCGTTGCTTTTGTCCACCTGATAAATGGCGAGGATAATGGTTTTCACGATCAGAAAGCCCAACCTTAGCCAACTCTTCCTTGGCAATCTTAGTCGCTTCTTGGTCAGATAATTTCTTGACAACAACCAAGCCTTCTTTCACATTATCAAGTGCTGTGCGGCGTTCAAACAAATTAAACTGTTGGAAAACCATAGACAGCTTACGGCGTAGGGCAAGGATTTCTTCCTGAGTGATTTTAGAAAAATCAACTGAGAAATCATCAATCTGAATAGAGCCACTGTCAGGTGTTTCAAGATAATTGAGACTACGAAGGAAGGTTGATTTTCCAGCTCCTGAAGAACCAATCAAGGCTACAACTTCCCCTTTTTGAATATCTAAGTCCAGATGATCCAAGACAGTCTGTCCTGAAAAGGATTTGCTTAAATTCGAAATCTTAATCATTAACGAAGGTCTCCTTTCACATCTGTTTGCACTGTATC
>DXLD01000144.1:0-3651 GCA_019414935.1 Streptococcus sp. | reverse complement strand
CGTCCATCTGCTTGAGTGAACTTTTGACGTCCAGTGTAGAATGGGTGTGAGTCTGATGAAATTTCCACACGGATCAATGGGTAAGTTTCGCCTTCGAACTCAACTGTTTCGTTAGAGCGTTTTGTTGAACCGCTAAGGAATTGGTAACCAGTAGTTGTGTCCATGAAGACAACTGGGCGATATTCTGGATGGATATCTTTTTTCATTTTGCAATATTTCCTTTCTGCCATGGTCTCTTTGCGAGCCATAGATTGTTACCATACTAGTCTATCAGATTCTGAAAAGTTTGGCAAGTATTTTATCAGTTTTTAAGTAAGTTTTTTAACTTTTGGTAGATGATTTCGTTTTCCTCTAGGCTATAGGAATTAGCACCGCTTGCTAGAGGGTGGCCTCCGCCATCATGTTCTTTGGCAATTTCATTGATAGGATGGATTTTACTGCGTAAGCGAACACGGTAGTGACCATCAGCCTGCTCCACAAAAATTCCCCAGAGGTTGACACTGTCAATGCGTCCAGGTGCACCGACAATGGCTGCAGTTTCCGCATCTGTAACATTAAATTGTTTCAAGACTTCCTGACTCAGAATCACGCGAGCTGCACCATTTTCATCCACTTCCAGATGGTCGTAGATGTAGCCTTGAAGTTTAGCAATTTTGTAGCTCATAGTATCCATTTTACGAGTGAGAGCCGCAAAGTCAAAGTTATGTTCCCTCAAATAAGCAGCAAGGCGGAGGGTCCGTGCAGTGGTAGAAGGGTAGAGGAAGCGACCTGTATCACCAACGATTCCTGCAAAGAGCAACTCAGCAGCTCGATCTGACAAGGCCAGTTGAGTTGTTTGGGCAAATAGGGTAATCATCTCACTAGCGCTACTTGAACTAGTATCCACCCAAGATAGATCACCATATACATCATCATTTGGATGGTGGTCAATTTTAATGAGAAAATCACCTTGACTGTAGCGTTTATCATCAATACGAGCAGTATTTGCCGTATCACAGACGATGACAAGGGCACCTTGGTAGACACTATCTTCAACAAGATCCATTTCAGCCATCCAAGTTAGAGTTGGTTCATCATAACCTACGGCTTTGATAGTTTTTTCTGGGAAATGATGTTTGAGAAGAGCTTTCAAGCCCACTTGACTTCCCAAGGCATCAGGGTCTGGTTTCATATGACGATGAATGATAATCGTGTCGTATTCTTTGATTTTTTCTAAAATTTGATGGCAAATATCCATAAATAACCTCAATTCTTTCTCATTTCATTGTAGCACAAGAATTTTTATTTTTAAAATGAAAAAGATGTGATATAATGGAGAAAGATAAATTGAGGAGGACGATATGGCATTAGCAAAAATTGTATTTGCCAGTATGACCGGTAATACCGAAGAAATTGCAGATATTGTAGCAGACAAATTACGTGACTTGGGCTTGGATGTCGATGTTGATGAATGTACAACTGTTGACGCTTCAGACTTCTTGGAAGCAGACATCGCTATCGTTGCGACCTATACTTATGGTGATGGTGAATTGCCAGATGAGATGATGGACTTCTACGAAGACCTAGCAGATCTCAACTTGAATGGCAAAATCTACGGAGTGGTCGGCTCAGGAGATACCTTTTACGATGAATTCTGTAAGGCTGTTGATGACTTTGACCGTGTCTTTGTGTCAACAGGGGCAGAAAAAGGTTCAGAATGTGTCAAAGTTGATCTTTCTGCCGAAGAAGAAGACATTGAACGCTTGGAACAATTCGCAGAAGAATTGGCTGCTAAAGTAGGATAATCATAAACGTGCGCTGATGCAATCAATCAGTGCATTTTTCTTATCGTGACTTGGGATTTTACTAGCCTATTTGATGGCTTTTTGATACAATAATTCAAATAAAGGAGGAGACTGTATGGATTTAGATAGTATTCGCCAAGAAATTGATCAAATCGACGACCAAATTGTCAAACTGTTAGAAGAACGAATGCATTTGGTTGAGGGGGTAGTTGACTATAAGAAGGCTTCAGGTAAACCGATTTTAGATACCAAGAGAGAAGCAATTATCTTTGAAAAGGTTAGGAGTCGTGTAGAGGACAAGCGCTATCAAGAGACTATTGTAGCGACTTTTTCGGACATACTCAAACGTTCGCGTGATTATCAGGATCAAAATATCAAATGAAAAAAGAACAATTTTATCCGCTAGGGATTTTACTAGCTGCTATGTTGGGCGGACTTGTCCGCTACCTTGTTTCTACTTGGTTACCAGCCAGTCCAGATTTCCCTTGGAGCACCCTTCTTGTTAACTATCTGGGTATTTTCTGCTTGGTTTATCTTGTCAAGGGCTATTTGGTCTATAAGGGAACCAGTAAAGGCGTTATTTTAGCTCTGGGGACTGGTTTTTGTGGTGGTTTGACAACTTTTTCCAGTCTCATGCTTGATGCTGTGAAACTGCTTGATACAGGGCGTTATCTGAGTTTGGTCCTGTATTTGCTTTTGAGTATAGGTGGAGGCCTGCTCTTGGCCTATTGTCTGGGGAGGAAGAAATGGTAATGGTCTATCTTGCAATTGCTTGTGGCTGCGGAGCCCTAGTACGGTATTTCTTTTCCCGCTATAATCAAGCTTCTAAATTGCCACTCGGAACTCTAATAGCCAATCTTTTGGGTTGTTTTTTAATTGGATTATTCTACAATCATGTGGAGTCTAAGGAAGTCTATGCTATTTTAGCAACAGGATTTTGTGGCGGTTTAACGACTTTTTCGACCTTGAATGATGAACTTCAAAGACTGTTAAGCGATAAGAAGGTTTTTTACGTTTACCTGACTTTGACCTACCTGGGTGGTTTAGTTGCGATTTTTTTAGGAATTCTGTTGTAAATTTCTTTACTTTTTTGTGGAAATTTGGTAAACTGTATCTTGTGTGTAATGGACGCACAAAAATACAGTTTATCCGCTGAGGAAGATTCCTCAAGATTGACAAAGATAGGAGAATAAAATGAATCCATTAATCCAAAGCTTGACTGAAGGTCAACTTCGTACAGATATCCCATCATTCCGTCCTGGTGACACTGTTCGTGTACACGCGAAAGTTGTCGAAGGTAACCGTGAACGTATCCAGATTTTTGAAGGTGTTGTTATCGCACGTAAAGGTGCTGGCATCTCAGAAAACTACACAGTTCGTAAAATCTCTAACGGTGTAGGTGTTGAGCGTATCTTCCCAATCCACACTCCACGTGTTGAAAAGATCGAAGTTGTTCGTTACGGTAAAGTACGTCGTGCGAAATTGTACTACTTGCGTGCACTTCAAGGTAAGGCAGCTCGTATCAAAGAAATCCGTCGTTAATTCGACTAAAAAACTCTGCTTTTTCAGCAGAGTTTTTATCTAGCTCCCTTAGTTCAATGGATATAACAACTCCCTCCTAAGGAGTAGTTGCAGGTTCGATTCCTGCAGGGGGCATTTTTAGAAATGTAAAGAAAGACAAAGAAAATTTAAAGTGTTTATTTAATGGCTATTTCCACAATTTTATTTTTAAAAATAATTTAGTATTTTTTGCTTTTTTGACCAAATCATGACTAAAATTTGACCAAAAAAATAGATTTGAATTAAAGAATATAGAATAAAGTGGATCAGGAAGCTGGTCTATTTTATTTTGTAGTTATTAATGAAC
>DXLD01000143.1:0-3686 GCA_019414935.1 Streptococcus sp. | reverse complement strand
GCCCAATGGGTAAAAAGACCGTTCGCTGGATCAAGCCTGAGGACTTGGATGAACGCATGTCATCAAGCCGCAACATCTTGGCCAAAGACCGTTTTGACCAACCAGTCTTCCTCTTCGAAAATGACTTTGCCCTCCGCTGGTTTGCGGATAAGTACCCAGATGTAGAGTTAGAGGAGAAGATGTAAATCGTTACAAATGACTAGCAACATAAAGTTGCTGTCATTTGACGGTAACCGCTATGGCGGCTTACCTAAACGCTTCACTAGGAAAAATCCACGAATATTATCGATTCGTGGATTTTTCCGTCGTAACAGAAAGGAAGTGGTCTAGCTAACTGCCTTACTAACTATGTTTTGTAAATGTAATCGATTTGCCAAACTCCGTGTCGTAGTTGAGTAAATTTATTTGATTGTATAACAATATAAGTAACTAATGCCAAGTTTCTATGGAACTTGGCTAGGTGCTCTACTAGTAAAGTTTTACGAATAATATCGATTCGTGGGCTTTTCCGTTGTAACGGGTAGAAAGTAGCTTAGCTAACTGTCTTACTAACTATGTTTGGAAAATAGAATCGATTTGTCAAACTCCATGTAGTGGCTAATAATACTGCAAAGTTTGCAGTATTTTATCTCAGCATTCTATAAAAAGATGTTGAATATTAAGCCTTATTTGTTTTACTATTAACCTTTATGGTGATAACTTACAAATAAAAGAAAACTTCAGATACTCACTTTTTGTGATTGGTCTGAAGTTTTCTTTTTTACTGTCCATATTTTTGGTAAAAGTCAACTTTTACTTGGATGAAGGTCTTGGCTTCACGTAGGAGTTGAAGAAGGGTGGCACGGGTTTCAAATTCTTCTCTTGTCTTGGGTAGACTGCGATTCCGGAAGACTTCTAGATAGCGTTCGATTTCATCTAGCAAATCAGAAGCAGGATTGGTCTGGCTCAGTTGCCCGGCAATTTTTGAAAAGAGTTGGGCCAAAATCAGGCTTTCGCTGGCAGCTAGGTGACAGGTGTTGATTTGTTGGGCCATATTTCGCAGGATGCGACTTTGTCGCTGTCTCATCTCAAAATAGTGGATATGGTAATCGGTCTGGTGAAAGAGGTGGTCTGAGTGATCTAGATAGACTAGTCTGAGGGCTTCTTCCAAAAGGGTGTCTAATTCTTCTACCAGCTGTGCTCGATTGCGTCCATCTCCTTTGGATAAGTAGTATTTGAAGCGCTGGAGGATATCTTTTAACTTTTCTTCCACCAGCGTGTGGTAGTGCTGGATTTCCTCTTGTCGTGAAGGCATGTAGAGATTTACAAGTAAGGCAAATCCTGTACCAATTACAAAGAGAAGGAATTCATTGACTAGAAGGTCTGGAGAGGTTGACTCTTGTACCAAGAGATGGCTAACCAAAACAGTGCTTGGTGTGATACCAATTTCCCAGCCCATCTTGTAGGCTAGAGGCACATAAAGAGCTAGATAGAGGCCAAGACTCCAGATATGAAATCCGCTCAAGTGAAAAGCCAGAACTCCGATAACCAAAGCTAGAAGCATGGAAAAGAGGCGATTGCGGGCCAATTTTAAGGTACTTATACGGGTATCGGATAGGCTCAAGAGGGCGATGATTCCAGCTGAAACTGCTGAGGAGAGATTGAGAAAATAAGCAAGAAGGCAGGCAAGACAGGTAGCTAAGATGAGCTTGATCGTACGTTGGCTAATAGACATATGGATTTCCTAGTAAGTTCGAATAAAAGCGGAAAAGACAAGACCTGAGCAGGCTTGTCTTTATGAGTTATTTTTTACGGGCTGCTGCGTATTCGGCAACGGCAGTAAAGAGGACGTCTGTAGAAGAGTTGAGAGCTGTTTCACATGAGTCTTGGATGACACCAATCACAAATCCAACCCCGACAACTTGCATGGCAATATCGTTAGAAATACCGAAAAGGCTACAAGCAACTGGGATAAGAAGGAGGGAACCACCGGCAATACCAGAAGCACCACAGGCAGAGATAGCTGCTACTACACTGAGGACAAATGCTGTCGCAAAGTCAACAGGGATTCCAAGAGTATTTACTGCAGCAAGGGTTAGAACGTTAATGGTAATCGCTGCGCCGGCCATGTTGATAGTAGAACCAAGTGGGATAGAAACAGAATAGGTATCTGGATCTAGTCCGAGGTCCTGGCAAAGTTTCATATTGACAGGGATGTTGGCCGCAGAACTACGAGTGAAGAAGGCTGTCACACCGCTAACACGCAAACATTTCCAAACGAGGGGATAAGGGTTTCTCTTCATAAAGAGGAAGGCAATTAGTGGATTGACTACCAGAGCCACAAAGAGCATAGTTGTCACCAAGAGGGCAAGCAAGATTCCATAGTTGGCTAGACTGCTGATTCCCTTATCAGAGATCGTTTTAAAGACAAGGCCAAGGATTCCAAATGGAGCTAGGTTGATGATCCATTCGACAATCTTAGAAGTCACATCAGCCATGGTTTTCAGCAATTCTTTACTATTTTTGCTGGCCTCTCTCATAGCAATACCGAAAACAACTGCCCAAGATAGGATACCGATGTAATTGGCTGTAACGAGGGCATTGATTGGATTGTCAACCAGTTTGAGCAAGAGGTTGCTGAGGACCTGGCCAATTCCATCTGGTGGTGCAATTTCTGTATTGGCACTATTCAAGGCAATCTCAATAGGGACGATGAAACTTGCTAAGACAGCAACAAGTGCCGCTGCAAAGGTTCCTACCAAGTAAAGGAAGATAACAGTTTTCATGTTGCTATCTTGTCCCTTTTGATGTTGGGAAAGGGCGTTAGCAACGAGGGCAAAGACTAGAATCGGTGCAATGGCTTTTAGACCGCCAACAAAGAGATCTCCGAGTAGACCAATTCCTGAAATGTTAGGAAGTGTCAGACCTAGGGTTCCTCCAATAAGCATACCAATCAAAATCCGTTTGATTAGGCTTGCCTTATTCCAAGCATGAATGAATTTTTTCATAACAATCTCCTTTGTTGTGTAATGTTTATGATTATAGTATAAATATGAGCTAAAATCAAGAATTTTCTGTCTATTTCGGCTATTATTTTTGAATATTTATGGAGATTCATCACTTGTGAAAGTATGGTATAATAAATGAAAGGAGTTTTCTATGAAAGAATTTATTCAAACCTACCTCAATAAGCTTGATATAACAACGATTATTGAAAATATCTTAACCAAGGTACTTTCTCTGTTATTTCTATTTTTGCTATTCTACATAGCTAAAAAACTGCTTCATACAATGGTGCAGAGAATTGTCAAACCTTCTCTAAAAATGTCTCGTCATGATGTCGGGCGTCAGAAAACCATTTCACGTTTATTAGAGAATGTGTTTAATTATACCCTTTATTTCTTTTTACTTTATTGTATCTTGTCTATTTTGGGTTTGCCAGTTTCTAGTTTGCTTGCTGGAGCTGGGATTGCTGGGGTGGCTATTGGGATGGGAGCCCAAGGTTTTCTGTCTGATGTCATCAATGGCTTTTTCATCCTCTTTGAACGTCAACTGGATGTAGGAGATGAAGTTGTTTTGACAAATGGTCCTATTACTGTATCGGGCAAGGTTGTCAGTGTCGGCATTCGAACAACGCAACTCAGAGGAGAAGACCAGGTTCTGCACTTCGTTCCCAATCGGAATATCACCGTCGTCAGCAATTTCTC
>DXLD01000142.1:0-3720 GCA_019414935.1 Streptococcus sp. | reverse complement strand
TCAGACAAGGTCGCTTCCAGACTGGCCTGCTTGGTTTGCACCAGATAGAGAATGCTGGGATGTCCATAGCTTTACTTGATACATTTTGTCAAGAGGATGGTCGGGAACTAGTAAGCAATGACTTGCTTGCTCAGGCACTGGAAGAAACAAGGTGGCCAGGTCGTTTGGAAGTTGTGTCTAGAGACCCCTTGATGATTTTGGATGGGGCCCATAATCCCCATGCTATCAAGGCTTTATTGGTAACCTTGCAAGAACGCTTTGTGGATTATCATAAGGAAATCCTCTTTACTTGTATCAAAACCAAGGCCTTGGAGGATATGTTGGACTTGCTGGGGACCATGCCAGATATCGAACTTACCCTGACACATTTTGACGATAGTCGGGCGACTGATGAAAGCGTGCTGAAAGAGGCAGCTAAGTCTAGAAATCTCAGCTATCAAGATTGGCAGGATTTTCTAGAGCAGAAATTGACAGATAAAAAAGAAGAGAAAAAAACAGTTAGGATTGTCACAGGTTCCTTGTATTTCTTGAGCCAAGTGAGAGCCTATCTGATGGAGAGGAAGAACGAGAATGGATACACAAAAGATTGAAGCAGCAGTAAAAATGATTATCGAGGCTGTCGGAGAAGACGCTAACCGTGAGGGGTTGCAGGAAACGCCTGCTCGTGTGGCTCGTATGTACCAAGAGATTTTCTCAGGTCTTGGCCAAACAGCGGAGGAACATTTGTCAAAATCCTTTGAGATTATTGATGATAACATGGTGGTAGAAAAGGATATTTTTTTCCATACCATGTGTGAACACCATTTCTTACCATTTTATGGGAAAGCGCACATTGCCTACATCCCAGATGGCTGTGTGGCAGGTTTGTCTAAGCTGGCCCGTACGGTTGAAGTGTATTCGAAAAAGCCACAAATTCAAGAGCGTTTGAATATCGAAGTGGCCGATGCCTTGATGGACTATCTGGGTGCTAAAGGAGCCTTTGTTGTCATTGAAGCAGAACATATGTGTATGAGCATGCGTGGTGTCAGAAAACCAGGCACTGCAACCTTGACGACAGTAGCTCGTGGTCTATTTGAAACAGATAAGGACCTCCGAGATCAGGCTTATCGTTTAATGGGACTATAAAAGAATCCGCTTCAAGCGGATTTTTCTAGAAAGGAATCATTATGGATCAACTGCAGATTAAAGATTTGGAAATTTTTGCCTATCATGGTCTTTTTCCTAGTGAAAAAGAATTGGGGCAAAAGTTTGTAGTTTCAGCTGTCTTATCCTATGATATGACCAAGGCGGCTACAGACTTGGATTTAACAGCCTCTGTCCATTACGGGGAATTGTGTCAGCAGTGGACGACTTGGTTTCAGGAAAGCACTGAGGACTTGATTGAAACGGTAGCCTATAAACTGGTAGAACGTACTTTTGAGGCTTATCCTCTTGTCCAAGAAATGAAGTTGGAACTCAAAAAACCTTGGGCGCCAGTGCATTTGCCCCTAGATACTTGCTCAGTAACCATTCATCGCCGTAAGCAGCGAGCCTTTATTGCCCTAGGAAGCAATATGGGGGATAAGCAAGCCAACTTGAAGCAAGCCATTGAGAAAATGCGATCTCGTGGCATCCATATTCTCAAAGAGTCTAGTGTCTTGACGACGGAGCCTTGGGGTGGCGTGGAGCAGGATAGTTTTGCCAATCAAGTGGTTGAGGTAGAAACCTGGTTACCTGCCCCAGTGCTATTAGAGACCTTGTTAGCCATCGAGTTAGAGATGGGACGGGTTCGAGAAGTGCATTGGGGACCTCGTTTGATTGATTTGGACTTGCTCTTTGTGGAGGACCAGGTCATTTATACAGACGACCTTATCTTGCCTCATCCTTACATAGCAGAACGCCTTTTTGTCCTTGAGTCCTTACAGGAACTTGCGCCTCATTTTATCCATCCTACCTTAAAGCAACCTGTCCGCAACTTGTATAATGCTTTGAAAAAATAGAAAAACTCTAGTTTTCAGTCACTTGTAACTGAAGGCTAGAGTTTTTATACTCTTCGAAAATCTCTTCAAACCACGTCAGCGTCGCCTTACCGTAGGTATGGTTACTGACTTCGTCAGTTCTATCCACAACCTCAAAACAGTGTTTTGAGCAACCTGCGGCTAGCTTCCTAGTTTGCTCTTTGATTTTCATTGAGTATTAAAATAGGTCATTTTCTTCTGGGAGGAGGATAGTTTCTCTACCGTCCATGTCTAAAACCAGTACTTTGGGCGGATAAAGAGGGTCGAAAGGGTGGTTAAAGTCAAAATCAATAGCTGTAGGGAGATGTTGACTTGAAAAGTGGAAGGTGATTTTTCCATGGTTATTGAGCAATTGAAACTCGAGTTCTTCTTCCAATTCAAAGACATTTTTTAAGAAATGGTCAATAATATACCAAAAAGAGTCAATGACATCATCAGGCAAGCTGGTAACAATTCCAAAACTAGCAGACCGCATGTGGGTATCGGTAAAAGCCATATTTCAGCCCCCTTTCTTTTTCCTTATCATACAGCAAATAGGATTAAAAATCAAGAAAAGGTTATTTTTTCTTCATAAACATAGTTTTCTATGAAATTTTTTTCAAATAATCTTCAAAAAATACTTGAAAGTGTTTACAAATAGTGATAAAATGGAATAAGTAGAAGCATGAAAACGAAATTTTCATACCGCCTCTTTTTTTGGAGTCTCGTGAGGTATGATATAGAAAGGAAATAGAATGAATACAGACGATACAGTAACGATTTATGATGTCGCCCGTGAAGCAGGAGTTTCAATGGCGACGGTTAGCCGTGTAGTCAATGGCAATAAGAATGTAAAAGAGAACACCCGTAAAAAAGTGCTTGAGGTGATTGATCGTTTGGATTACCGTCCAAATGCCGTGGCGCGTGGTCTTGCAAGTAAAAAGACAACCACTGTCGGTGTCGTGATTCCAAATATTACCAATGGCTATTTCTCAACGCTTGCTAAAGGGATTGATGATATTGCTGAAATGTACAAGTACAATATCGTCCTTGCCAATAGTGATGAGGATGATGACAAGGAAGTTTCAGTTGTCAATACACTGTTTTCTAAGCAAGTGGATGGTATCATCTTTATGGGGTATCATTTGACTGAAAAAATTCGTTCAGAGTTTTCTCGTTCTCGAACACCAGTTGTTCTTGCGGGAACAGTAGATGTGGAACATCAGCTTCCAAGTGTCAATATTGACTACAAACAAGCTACGATTGATGCAGTAACCTACCTTGCTAAAGAAAATGAGCGTATCGCTTTTGTTAGCGGTCCACTAGTGGATGACATCAATGGTAAGGTTCGTTTGGTTGGCTACAAGGAAGCCTTGAAAAAAGCAGGAATTTCTTATAGCGAAGGATTGGTATTTGAATCCAAATACACTTATGAAGATGGTTATGCCTTGGCGGAGCGTTTAATTTCATCAAACGCAACTGCAGCAGTTGTAACAGGTGATGAATTGGCAGCAGGTGTCTTGAACGGCCTTGCTGATAAGGGGGTGTCTGTGCCAGAAGAGTTTGAAATCATTACTAGTGATGATTCACAAATCTCACGCTTTACCCGTCCAAACTTGACAACTATTGCCCAACCTCTTTATGACCTTGGCGCCATTAGTATGCGTATGTTGACTAAGATTATGCACAAGGAAGAGTTGGAAGAACGTGAAGTTCTCTTACCTCATGGTTTGACAGAACGTCG
>DXLD01000141.1:0-3731 GCA_019414935.1 Streptococcus sp. | reverse complement strand
GTCATCTTGTTCATAGTCAGCGTACCAGTCTTGTCAGAAGCGATGATTTCTGTTGAACCAAGAGTTTCTACAGCTGGCAACTTACGAACGATAGAGTTTCTTTTAGCCAAAACTTGAGTACCGAGGGCAAGAACGATAGTTACGATAGCTGGGAGACCTTCTGGAATGGCTGCAACGGCAAGGGCAACAGAGGTCATCAACTCACCGAGTGGATTTTTGCCTTGAATGAAAACACCCACTACAAAAGTAACAAGGGCAATGACCAAGATAGCATAGGTCAAGACCTTAGAAAGGTTGTTCAAGTTTTGTTTGAGTGGTGTATCCGTCTCATCCGCATCTTGGAGCATACCCGCGATATGACCAACTTCCGTGTACATACCTGTATTGACAACAACACCAAGACCACGACCATAGGTCACGTTAGAGTTTTGGAAGGCCATGTTGACACGGTCCCCAATACCAGCATCTGCAGCAAGTTCAACTGTCAAGTCTTTTTCGACTGGAACAGACTCACCTGTAAGAGCTGCTTCTTCGATTTTAAGAGAGTTGGCTTCAAGCAAACGTAGGTCTGCTGGTACAACATCACCTGCTTCGAGGGCAACGATATCTCCAGGTACCAATTCTTTAGAGTCAATCTCCGCCATGTGACCATCGCGAAGAACGCGGGCAGCTGGACTTGACATAGATTTGAG
This sequence comes from Streptococcus sp., assembly GCA_019414935.1. GTDB lineage: Bacteria > Bacillota > Bacilli > Lactobacillales > Streptococcaceae > Streptococcus. The sequence continues at coordinate 3,039 of DXLD01000141.1, read as the reverse complement.
GGCTTCGATGGCTTCTTCTGCTTTTCCTTCTTGGTAAACACCAAAGGCAGCATTGATGATAACCACAGCTAGGATGATAATAGCATCTGCGATATCTTCCCCACCAGAAGTCACGACTGACAAGATTGCTGCCGCAACTAGGATGATAATCATCAAATCCTTAAATTGCTCGATGAATTTGACCAGGATTGATCGTTTCTCTCCTTCTTCGAGTTCATTGTGGCCGAATTCAGCAAGGCGTTTTTCTGCCTCGCTTGATGACAAACCTTGCTCGGTCGCATCCACAGCCTTCAAGACCTCTTCAGGACTTTGAATGTAAAACGCTTGGCTTTTTTGTTCTTTTGACATGTGTCTCCTCCTTGACATTGTGTGCAAAACAGACTCTCTTTTTCTCATCGTATCTTTTCACGACAAACAAAAAGAAACCTGTTAATCATAACAAGTCTCGCTGTTTAAGATAGGGCCGGAAAGCATACTCTTCAGTATAAAATTCGGAATGACGACACTATCACAGGTTTCTGCCAGCTACTCCCTTGAGTAGTACTATTATACCAAATTTTGAAAAGTTTTCAAAGAGTAAAAACTGCCTTATTTGAATTTTCCCTTGAAAACCAGTATAATGGTAGAATGCTATGTGACTAGAAAGGAAGTTGAATGAAGCAATCTATTTCAAATCTCAAGTTGGCGGAACGTGGTGCCATTATCAGTATTTCGACCTACCTGCTCTTGTCTGCAGCAAAATTGGCTACTGGACATCTCCTTCATTCATCCAGTTTGGTAGCCGATGGTTTTAACAACGTGTCCGACATCATTGGAAATGTGGCCCTCTTGATTGGGATTCGGATGGCGCGCCAACCTGCAGACCGTGACCACCGTTTTGGCCACTGGAAGATTGAGGATTTGGCTAGCTTAATCACTTCCATCATCATGTTCTATGTTGGCTTTGATGTTCTAAGGGATACCATTCAGAAGATTCTCAGTCGTGAAGAAACGGTCATCGATCCTCTTGGTGCAACTCTAGGAATTATTTCTGCATCGATTATGTTTGTAGTTTATCTCTACAATACTCGCCTCAGTAAGAAATCCAACTCCAAGGCACTAAAGGCAGCAGCCAAGGACAATCTTTCTGATGCTGTCACCTCACTTGGTACTACCATTGCCATCCTGGCCAGCAGTTTCAATTATCCCATTGTGGATAAACTGGTTGCCATTATCATCACTTTCTTTATCTTGAAAACTGCTTATGATATCTTCATCGAGTCTTCCTTTAGTCTATCAGATGGCTTCGACGACCGCCTGCTTGAGGAATATCAAAAGGCCATTATGGAAATTCCAAAAATTAGCAAGGTTAAATCTCAAAGAGGTCGCACCTACGGTAGCAACATTTATCTTGATATTACGCTAGAAATGAATCCTGACTTGTCTGTTTTTGAGAGTCATGAAATCGCGGATCAAGTCGAGTCTATGTTGGAGGAACGTTTTGGAGTCTTTGATACCGATGTCCATATCGAGCCAGCACCTATCCCTGAGGATGAAATTTTAGACAATGTCTACAAAAAATTACTTATGCGCGAACAATTGATTGATCAGGGAAATCAACTGGAAGAATTCTTGGCTGACGATTTTGTCTATATTCGTCAAGATGGAGAACAGATGGATAAAGAGGCCTATAAAGCCGAAAAAGAGTTGAATTCCGCTATCAAGGATATTCAAATCACTTCCATCAGTCAAAAGACCAAACTCATCTGCTATGAATTAGAGGGTATCGTCCATACCAGTATCTGGCGTCGCCACGAAACTTGGCAAAATATCTTTCATCAAGAAACCAAAAAAGAATAGAGAAATCCTGTCATGAGACGGGATTTTTCTATTCTTCTAGCTATCAAACTCACTGAGATACTCATAGCGGTCGTATTTTTCAAGGAGTGCTTCGTTCTTCTCATCTAGTTCTTTTTGGAGAGTAGCCAGCTTACTAAAGTCAGAACCATTGGCCTGCATCTCCTCTTCAATAGCAGCGATACGATTTTCCAAGGTTTCAATATCGCCTTCAATGCTTGCCCACTCCTGCTTTTCTTGGTAGGTCATGCGTTTCTTGTCTTCACGGACCTTGACCACTTTCTCCTTTTCGGCCTTTTGCACTTGATTGGTCATCTCTGTTTCAAAGACTTTTTCATCAAGATAGTCGGTGTAATGACCAAAGAAAGGACGAATTTTACCATCCTCAAATGCGAGAATCTTGGTCGCTACCTTATCCAAGAAATAGCGGTCGTGACTAACAGTCAAAACAGGACCCGCAAAGCCTTGCAAGAAATTCTCTAAAACTGTCAAAGTTGCAATGTCCAAATCATTTGTTGGCTCGTCCAAGAGGAGAGCATTTGGTTTTTCCAAGAGCAGTTTGAGGAGATAAAGACGCTTTTTCTCTCCACCTGACAATTTCTCAATCAAGGTTCCATGCGTTGAACGTGGGAAAAGAAACTGCTCCAGCAGCTCTGCAATCGAAGTCGTAGAACCACCGCTGGTCTTGACCTCTTCTGCCACTTCCTGCAAGTAATTGATCACTCGCTTGCTTTCATCCAAGCCCTCAATTTGCTGAGAGAAATAGGCAATGCGAACAGTTTCCCCAATCACAACTTGTCCTGCTGTCGGCTCAAGAATGCCTGCAATCAAGTTAAGGAGAGTTGATTTCCCAACACCGTTGTCCCCAACAATTCCAATACGATCTTTAGCCTGCACCAAGAGATTAAAATCTTGCAAAATAGGCTTGTTTTCATAGGCAAATGAAACATCCTGAAACTCGATGACTTTCTTCCCAATCCGACTGGTTTCAAAGTTCATAGTCAAGTCTGTCTCAGCAACGCCGCCTGAAACTTCCTTTTTCAGGTCGTGGAAACGATTGATACGAGCCTGCTGCTTGGTCGCACGCGCCTGCGGTTGTCTGCGCATCCAGGCCAATTCCTGCTTATAAAGTTGTTCTTTTTTATGAAGTAGAGCCGCGTCGCGCTCATCCTGTTCCGCCTTTAGGCGAACATAGTCCTGATA
>DXLD01000140.1:0-3745 GCA_019414935.1 Streptococcus sp. | reverse complement strand
CGCTTAGGGCTGCTGGATTCCTCCCCTGACCCGCTTCACGCAGAACTGTTGCTCCGATAGGTATTATATCATAATTTGTTCGATTTGCAAAGGTCCGGTTTTTATTCTTGTGTTTCGGCCTTGGCTGCGAGTTTGGCTTGTTTTTTTCGTTCTCGACCTTGGCGGAAGAAGGTCTGCATGATGGCTGCACATTCTGCTTCCAAGATTCCTGTTTCTACTTCGACTCGGTGATTGAGGCGTTCATCTGCCAAAATGTCGTAGAGACTACCTGCTCCACCGAACTTCTGATTGGTCGCCCCGTAAATCACCTGGGGAATCCGAGCTAGACCAATGGCACCACTACACATGACACAGGGCTCAATCGTGACAAAAAGCGTCGTATCCAGCAGGCGCCAGCTATTTTCACGCTGATTGGCCTCCTCGATCGCCATGATTTCCGCATGCATGACCGCCCGCTGCAGCTCCTCACGCGCATTATGTCCACGCCCGATAATCTGACCATCCTTGACCAAGACACAGCCAATCGGTATTTCATCATTGGCGAGGGCAATCTCCGCCTCCTTCAGGGCTTCCCTCATAAACATCGCTTTTTCCTCTATCGTGTAGTCCATCTCTTCCTTCTTCCTTTTAGTTTCTTTGTTCATTATACCATAGGCAGCTTACGACTCACAAAAAAAGCCGCCGATTGGGCGACTCTTATGGGAGATTATTATGAAAAAGTTTAGGAGGTTTAAACAAAGTTAGGAGGTCTTTGTTTATGCTTCTAGTATAGCTGGCCTATCTTAAATAAAGCTTAAGTTCTCTGAGTATTGATGATTTTGGAAATATCACCACTTAGAATCTCAAAAATATCTGACAAATTGCTGGCTTACTACTATCCGCTTTGTCGCAGAACCAACTATTGTGGCATCGCTCATCCTTTACGTAACTCAAGGATTTGGTCATAGCGCTCTTCTTCATCAATATGATGGGCTATTTCTAGTACCGTGATCGGCAAAGAAAAGATTAGGTCTCTAACCAGACGACTATTTTTTTCGTCCAAAGCTGATGTCACTTCGTCCGCTAATAAAATATCCTTCTCGCGTAAGAGAAAACGAGCCAACTCTAATCTGACACGCTGACCTCCTGAAATGTTTTCACCATTATTATGAATTTCTACATTCAAAATATCCTGAAATTCATCTATTAAGCCAACTCGGTCCAATACCTCCAATAATTCATGGTCCTGAAAAGGCTGACCAAAAGTTAGATTATAGCGGATAGTATCGTTAAACAGGAAGGGATGCTGGCTAATTAAACCGATATTCCCTTGGAAATGACTCGTTATTTGATTTCCATCATACTGAACGAAAATGTCACCCTCATCACATACTTCTTCTCCTAAAATCAAGCGAAAAAGAGTCGTCTTTCCAGACCCGCTCGGTCCTTTGATTAAGACCTTCTGACCTACTGAAATCGTCGCCGTCAAATCAGAAAAAAGCTGACGTTCAGCAAAACTTTTTGAAATATGATTTAAGCGCAACGATTCGAGATTTTCAACAAATTGATCCTTTGTCTCTTCGAAATCAGGTTCTTCCTCGATAATCTTAAACAGGCGGTTCGCAGTCGGCAAGGCACCTTGGAGATTGGCTGCACTGTACATCAGAGTTTGGATCGGTTCTACCAGCATCCCCGCAGCAACATACATAGAGATGAGGCTTGTAATAGAAATAGAATTTCCCTGTAAACTCAAATAAAAGCCTAAAGCAAGAGGAACAACCTGACTAAAAAAGACCATAAATCCATTAAAGAAAAAAATAATATTATGTGTGAAACAAAATCTTTGGATGGCTTTTTGATATTCTCCGTTTAAATCATTCACGCGCTCTTCATTCAGCCTCATGGCCTGATTAATCCGTAAGGTTTGGCTGCCTTGCATACTATCCGAGACAAGCCCATGTAATTTCGTTCTAAGCTTGGACCAGCTGTCTCCCGAATCTTGTAAACGACGATTCATGATGAACTGAGGAATAGGTCTCATAATCGTAAAAATGACAAAAATAAGTCCTAAGAGAAAATTTTGTGAAACAATATAAATGGCTGTAACAAGGGCGACAAATCCCCAACTCACCATAACATTTATATTTTCCAAATAATTATCGCCCACATATTCCATATCTTGAGTTAGCAGACTAACTTTTTCATCATTGGAAAATTTAGGATTCAATATGACTTTCTTAAATAAAAGGGCACGGACACTTTTGTTGATTTCTCTTCGGAATATATTGTGCGAATAGTTTGAAAACAGCATCAGACTATAAATAACAAGATAGACAGACAAACCAAATAAAACAAAATTGAGAATTTTTCCATAAGAAAGGCCGTCTTGATCTAACTTCAAGGCCTTCGTTAAAATCAGAGGTTGCGCCAACACCAAACCACTATTCACAATACGCCCTAAAAAAATAGGAAAAAGATACTTCTTATCAATGTACTTATAAATATTTCTCATAATTATCATCCATCAAAATAGAGGGCTAGCACAACCCTCTTCTCTAATTTATTTAAAATCGTGATTATTTACAATCACAATTATAGTTAAATACTCTAGGTTTAGCATTCATTTTGTCATCGAATTTGTTATTCACTTTAACCTTCACCGAAAATTACAATCTCCATGTGTCAAAATTGTTAGTTCCAATAATTCAGCATCTGTATCGCTTATTTTAGATAGATACTTTTCGACCTCATACTCACCCTCACTTAAATATTTATTTTTATCAAGATAAGCATGAAACTCTTTCCTAATCACATCATTGCTGTCGACTACTCTATTCAATTCATTCGTAAGAAAAAATGAATGATTGGTTTTAGTATTAAAATACAACGTACCATCATCAGTACTATATTTTAATATATATCGTGACAAATTCATATTATCACCTCTTAATCTGTGTGACTTAACCTACAGTAAGTATACACCGATAGAAATATTAAATAAAGCAATATTCAGCAGATTAGAAAAGTTCCAACTTTTAATATTTTGGAAAAGGTTATCCTATAAAAGCTGCAATTTCGCCAACTTCTTGAGCAATATAGGTGGCGCCGGCTTCTTCCAATTCTTCCCTGCTTCCAAAGCCATAAAGGACACCGATAGAATCAAGCTTTTGCGCTTGAGCGCCAAGCACATCGTGCTCCCTGTCTCCAATCATGATGGTATGCGCCAAATCTGTAATCCCATTTTGCTCCAAGGCATACTGGATAACATCGCTTTTTTTACTACGTTTTCTATCCATGGTCGCACCAGCGACAAAGTCAAAATAATCATACAAACCAAAGTGTTTGAGAATTTGAATGGAAAATTCTTCAGGCTTTGACGTAGCTACAATCAACTGTTTGCCAGCCTGCTTGAGAGAAGCCAGCAAGTCAGGAACGCCTAGATAGACCTCATTTTCATAAAGGCCTTTTTCGGAAAAATACTCATGATAGTAGTCAATGGCCTTTAAACATTCTTCCTTAGAAAATCCATAAAAGCGCTCAAAAGACTCCTGCAAGGGCGGACCGATGAAAACTCTCAATGCTTTCTTGTCTGGCACTTGAATCCCATATTTTCCTAAGGCATAGGCCACCGAGTTGGTAATCCCTAGTTCTGAATTGGTCAAGGTGCCGTCTAGGTCAAATAAAATCGTTTGATACATTTTTTCCTCTTTCTGCTTTCAAAAAGAGGCTGGGACAAAAGTCCTAGCCTCTCAATTGTCTTTGGATT
>DXLD01000014.1:0-17858 GCA_019414935.1 Streptococcus sp. | reverse complement strand
GCGTATTAATTTGTATTTTAAATCCAATACAAGCTATCATGTTGGTTTTATTTAATATTTCTGTACTGTATATGAGTTTCAGTAGTCCAGAACGGGTTTTAACAGCTATTTACGTATTTACATTTGGGGGATTTGCTTTTTGCGGATTGATGAATGTAATGATAACGAATAAAATGTTTGATAAAGTAAAGCAATTTACTAAAAGGAGGGAAACAAATTGAAAATTTTTAAGGGAGAGTTTTATCGAATTTCTGTATTAACAGACAAGCTAGTAAGGTTAGAATACTCTAAAACTGGGAGTTTTGAGGATAGAACTACACAACTTATCTATAATAGAGATTTTGGCGAAGTTTCGTTAGATTCTATTGAGACATCAAACGTACTAGATATTATGACGAACTATTTTCATTTGCATTTTAATAAAGGAGAATTTAACGCCGAAAATTTATTTATAGAATTAAAAGGAAATTTTGCTGTATATGGGAGTCGCTGGTATTTTGGTGAATCTATTGAAACGTTAAAAGGAACAGCTCGGACTCTGGATAAGGCAGATGGAGCAATCTCGTTAGAAGATGGAATTATTAGCCGAAATGGTATAGCCTTATTGGATGATTCTCAAGGATTTATTTGGGATGAACAGTCTGGTTATATTGAGAGAGAAAATCAAATTGACCTGTATTTCTTTGCTTATGGGCATGATTATAGAGGAGCAATCAGAGACTTTTACCATTTGACTGGTTCAACACCTTTGTTACCAAGATATGCTTTAGGTAATTGGTGGAGTAGGTATTGGCCTTATACGTCGGATGAATATTTGAATTTAATAGACAGATTTAAAACAGAGAAAATTCCATTATCTATCGGTGTTTTAGATATGGATTGGCACATAACTGATATTCCAGCCCGTTTTGGAAGTGGCTGGACAGGATATAGCTGGAATAAAAACTTAATACCTAATCCAGAACAGTTATTGCAAGAACTTCATGATAGGAAGTTAAAACTTTCCTTAAATGTCCATCCTGCTGATGGTATACGCGCTTATGAAGAAGCTTACCCGCGAGTCGCCAAACGATTAGGGTTAAATGTAGAATTAGAAGAACCTGCCATTTTTGATTTTTTTAATCCTTCTTTTAGGGAAGCCTACTTTAAAGATGTTCATTATGAGCTAGAAAAGCAGGGAGTAGATTTTTGGTGGATTGACTGGCAACAAGGGACTCAAGGCATGTTGGATCCACTATGGCTTTTAAACCATTATCATTATCAGGATAGTTGTAAAAATGCAGAAGGTGGTTTGATTTTATCAAGATATGCAGGTCCTGGAAGCCACCGCTATCCTGTTGGTTTTTCAGGTGACACCATTATTAGTTGGAATTCCTTAAGATTTCAACCTTATTTTACAGCGACAGCATCTAATATCGGTTATAGTTGGTGGAGTCATGATATCGGTGGACACATGTTGGGGGATTATGACGAAGAGTTACAAACTAGATGGCTACAGTTTGGTGTTTTTAGTCCGATTACTCGATTACATAGTTCTAGAAGTCCCTTTAATAGTAAAGAACCTTGGTTTTTTTCAGAAACAACATCTAAGATTATGAAGAAATACCTTCGTTTGAGACATCAGATGATTCCATATCTATACACTATGAATGTAAAGACACACGAGGAAGGTGCCCCATTAATCAGCCCAATCTATTATTTCTACCCAGAGAATGATGAGAGCTATAATGTTCCAAATCAATACTTTTTTGGAACAGAACTGATGGTGGCTCCCGTTGTAGAAAAAATGGATTTGGCATTCCAATCTGCAAAAGTAGATGTATGGTTCCCTGAAGGTGAGTGGTATGACTTCTTTTCAGAGAAAAAATATACAGGTGGTGTGAAGTTGAGTGTTTATAGAGACATTTCGACTATACCTGTGTTTGCAAAAAGTGGTGCAATCATTCCCTTGGTTGGTTCTGAGATAGATATGGGTGTTGACTTGCCTGAAGTTATAGATTGGTATGTATTCCCAGGAAAACAACATTCTTTTGAAATGATTGAAGATCAAAATGGTCAAAGATATAAAACAAGATTATCGATTGATTGGGAAAAGGGAATGGTAGAGTTAGCATTACAAGGAGCTTCTAGTATCGTTCCAAGTAATAGAAGACATAGAATTCATTTTAAAGGAACGAATGTGTCTATAATTGAATTAGCAAATAAGAATGATACAGCTAGATTTGAATGCAAAGATAATAAAATGCCATCTCTAAATGATGAAGTTTTTAGACTACTAAAGACGGCTTCTCTTCCATATGAATTAAAAGATAGATTGTTAAATCAATTCATCAATGCGAAAAACTCTCATGAGTTAATGAATATATTGCATCATCAAGATGAGGAATTGAGAGGGCGTTTGTTGGAAATGATATTTACTAGCGAAAACTAATTGAGACATTTCGTACACAATTTTTATTATTTAATGTGTAGTAGTTTTACATCTCTATACTTATGGACTTGTATTGCACTAGATACGAGCTTGGTATAGGGGTGTTTTTGTTTACTGGAGAGGAAAGGATAAGTATGTTTCAAGGTTTGAAATATTTTTTAAACTAAACAAGAGCAAATTTTTAAAGGTGATTGTTCAAAGTAACTTCCACTTGCCTGACCGAAGTGGAAGTTAGTTTGAAATGAATTTTTATGGTGGAATTAATACTCTTCGAAAATCAAATTCAAACCACGTCAGCGTCGCCTTACCGTACTCAAGTACAGCTTGCGGCTAGCTTCCTAGTTTGCTTTTTGATTTTCATTGAGTATAAGTATGAGACGTTAGATTTTTTCAGAAAATTTTCTAAAATAAACATAATTTGTTTGACATTCGTTTGAAAATTCTGTAAAATGAGTTATTATGTTTTAAAGGAGAATATATATGGAAAACCAGAAAACATTTTTTGGACATCCTATGGGCTTGTCCACCCTCTTCTTTACAGAGATGTGGGAACGCTTTTCTTACTATGGGATGCGAGCTATCCTACTTTACTATATGTACTATAGTGTGCAAGATGGTGGATTGGGAATGGATAAGACCACAGCTGCATCGGTTATGGCGATTTATGGCTCGCTGGTATTTTTGTCCTCGGTTGTCGGTGGTTTTGTCAGTGACCGTATTTTAGGAAGCCGTAAGACTGTCTTTTACGGTGGGATTCTGATTATGCTAGGGCATATTGCTTTGGCAACACCTTTTGGACAAGTGGCTCTCTATCTTTCTATTGCCTTGATTATCTTTGGTACTGGATTTTTAAAACCCAATATCTCAGATATGGTGGGGGGAATTTATGAGAAAGAGGATGATAGACGGGATGCAGGTTTTAGTATCTTTGTCTTTGGTATTAACTTAGGTGCCTTCGTTGCCCCTTATCTAGTGGGTTATCTAGGTCAGGAAGTCAATTTCCATCTAGGTTTCTCATTAGCTGCTATTGGGATGTTCTTTGGTCTAGTGAAGTATGTTTTGGATGGGAAGAAATATCTGCCTGAATCAAGTCTTTACCCCACTGATCCACTTTCACAGAAGGACCAGCAGACCTTGATTAAACGCTTGCTGATTACACTTGTCATGGTTATTCTGGTGATTATAGGCTTAGTCTTTACTCACCAATTTAACGTGGATATGATTGTTAATATCTTTACAGTGATTGCTGTAATTATTCCAATCTACTATTTCTTTAAGATTTTATCTAGTCAGAAAATAACTGCCACTGAGAGATCCCGAGTATTTGCCTACATTCCTCTATTTATCGCTGGAGTACTCTTCTGGTCTATTGAGGAACAGGGATCTGTTGTTCTAGCTCTATTTGCAGATGATCAAACTCGACTCTACTTTAATGTATTTGGAAATCAGATTCAGTTCCCATCTAGCTTTTTCCAAAGTATCAATCCACTTTTCATTATGATTTATGTACCGATTTTTGCATGGTTGTGGGGGAAAATGGGTAAAAAGCAACCATCCTCTTCTAAGAAATTTGCTTACGGTTTATTTGCGGCAGGTTTATCCTTCTTGTGGATGATGTTACCAGGGATGCTCTTTGGGACAGATGTTAAGGTCAGTCCTCTCTGGTTGATTATGAGTTGGGCTATTGTGATTGTGGGTGAAATGCTGATTTCGCCGATTGGTCTATCAGTCACTACTAAGTTAGCACCAAAATCCTTCCAAGCACAAATGATGTCTATCTGGTTCTTGAGTAATGCAGCTGCCCAAGCTATCAATGCTCAAATTGTAAAATTTTATACAAGCGAAACTGAAGTTGCTTACTATGGAATTGTTGGAGGAATTACGATTGTATTCAGTATTATCTTACTCTTCTACGTTCCACGTATTGAAAAACTAATGTCTGGTATCAAATAGAGAAAAACTGGAATTTCTGTAGGGATTTTAAAAGTTAGATCAATTATTTATTCAAAGGATTTAGTTCTGTATTGTGTAGGGCTAGGTCCTTTTAGTTTGATTAATACTCTTCGAAAATCAAATTCAAACCGCGTCAACGTCGCCTTGCCGTACTCAAGTACAGTCTGCGCCTAGTTTCCTAGTTTGCTCTTTGATTTTCATTGAGTATAAAACTCACGATGTTTCTGATTTTCCTAGTGGACATTTGTCTACTTTTTTTATATAATAAAACTAAACCATAATGGTTGAGTTTTGAAATTATGGATTCAAGCATCGATTAGTCTTTCTAAGGGAGATAATGTCCATTAAAGTATCATAATAGGAGGTGAAGTATGTATAAGCCAGAAAAATTAAAGGCTCGGAGGAAAGAGTTAAAACTAACACAGAAGGAAATTGCAGAGCAACTTGGGATTAGCTTTCAGGCTTACTCAGCTTGGGAACGTGGAATCAAGGAACCGTCCAAGGAGAAGGTGTTCCAGCTAGAGAATATTTTAAAAGTACCAAAAGGATATTTTACTCAGATCGAGATTGTCCGTCTCTACCATAGCCTCTCCAAGCAAGGGAAGGAGAAGGTTGTTCTCTATGTTCGCAACCTATCTCAAGAGGAGCAAGCTCAGAAAGTGACAGCTATGCCAGAGCGTCTCTACGAGTACCGTGTTTATGAACGCATGTCAGCAGGGATTGGAGCTTCGGTCTACGATGATCGGAATTTTGATACGGTTTACTTTAATGAGGAGTTGGCTCATGATTTTGCGTCATGGGTGTCTGGGGACTCCATGGAACCTAAATACCAAAATGGCTCCGTGGCTCTGATTCGAGAGACAGGATTTGACTATGACGGGGCGGTTTATGCAGTGGTTTGCAACAACCAGACCTATATCAAGCGGGTCTATCGAGAGGAGAATGGATTGCGTCTGGTCTCTATCAATCCTAAATACAAGGATATTTTCATATCCTATGAGGAAGATCCTCGGATTGTGGGTATTATCGTTGGAAACTTTGTGCCGATGGAGGGATAGCCAATGGGCTACTTTGATTATTCCAGAGAGCCCAAAAGTGACATTGCCTTTATCGATATGAAGTCCTTTTATGCCAGTGTTGAGTGCGTGAAAAGAGGATTGCATCCGCTGAAAACCTCGCTTTGTGTCATGAGTCGCGCGGATAATTCAACTGGTCTTATCCTAGCTTCATCCCCCATGTTTAAGAAGATTTTTGGCAAGTCCAATGTTGGTCGGGCCTATGATTTGCCTTTTGATATCAAAACGCGAAAATTTTCCTATTACAATGCTCGAAAGCAAGGGCTACCGACTGACTCGGACTATGTTCGCTACATCGAAGATTGGGCTCAAGTGACCTTGATTGTCCCTCCTCGAATGGACGAGTACATTGCAGTCAATATGGAAATCCAGCGAATCTTTCAAAACTATGGCAGTCCAGATGATATTTATCCTTACTCTATCGATGAGGGCTTTATTGACCTGACTAGTTCGCTCAACTATTTTATCCCAGATAAGAGTCTCTCTCGCAAAGACAAGCTGGATATGCTTTCTGCTCGTATTCAGAGGGATATTTGGAGGCAGACAGGGATCTACTCTACAGTAGGTATGTCAAATGCCAATCCCTTACTGGCCAAGTTGGCTCTGGATAATGAAGCCAAGCACACTCCGACCATGAGGGCCAACTGGTCTTACCAGGATGTGGAAGAGAAGGTCTGGTTCATTCCCAAGATGACCGACTTTTGGGGAATTGGCAGGCGGATGGAGAAACGCTTGCATGCTCTGGGGATTTTTTCCATCAAGGAATTGGCAACCAGCAATCCTGACCAGCTAAAAAAAGCTCTGGGTCAGGCTGGTCTTCGTTTGTGGTTTCATGCTAACGGAATTGATGAGAGCAATGTTCATAAGCCTTATAAAGCCAAATCCAAGGGCTTGGGGAATTCTCAAATCTTGCCGAGAGACTACGTGAAGCTACGGGATATTGAAATTATTCTTCGAGAAATGGCGGAGCAGGTGGCTATTAGATTGAGAAGGTCTGGCAAGAAAACAACCCTTGTCTCTATCTATGTCGGTTTCTCTAAACAGGAGGTCAGGTCGTCTATTCACACACAAATGAAGGTCGAACCGACCAATAATACAGCTGTCTTAACGAATTATGTTTTGAAGTTATTTCATAACAAATACACTTCTGGAGCAGTCAGAAGTGTCGGTGTAAACTATTCAGGCTTTGTAGACGAGCCCTTTGGTTTGATATCTCTCTTTGATGATGTTGACAAGCTAGAAAAAGAAGAAAGGCTCCAGACGGCCATTGACTCCATTCGGGAACAATTTGGTTTCACTTCTCTTTTAAGAGCCAATGCACTGGAAGAAGCCTCTAGGAGTCTTGCCAGAAGCAAGCTGATTGGGGGACATTCTGCTGGAGGATTAGATGGATTACAATGATTGATCGTTCTTATTTACCTTTTCAATCCGCGCGAGATTATCAAGATCCAGGTATGCAGAAGTGGATGGGATTTTACCTTTCAGAACACACCAGTTCGCTCAGTGAAGAAAAAAGCCGTGTTGATTTTTCGACGGATTTGACTCCAGATGAGAAGTTGCACTTGCTTTCTCAGCTTTATGTTGGCCAACTTAAGGGGAGTTTTGTGGTCAAGGAAAAGAAGCAGAAGGCGACTATCATCGGTGTGGTGAGAGAGTTATCACATCAGACTCTATCTATTAGGACAAACGAGGGATATAGGTTGATAGAGGTTGCAGATATCCTAGAAATTCGACTGTGGGAGGAGGGAGTTTATGACTAGAAAAGAGCTGTATGAAAACAAACTGCAGATGGATTATTTTTCAGATGACTATATTCGTTTTGAAGAGGATTTTCAAAAATATTCTGCCATGAACGTACCCTTGACTTTTTTGATTGATGACATCCTACGAACCATGGCGATGAATCAGAAAAACTACTTTGTCTTAAACAAGGAAAATGCCAAGGATGGGCGGGAGCATCGTTTTTATTTTAGGGTGGTAACGGAAAAAGAGTGTCCCAGAAATCGGACTTATACATACTCAGGAGTCAAGAATAGCAGTTAGTAGTGTCTTGTCTGTAGTAAATGTATCATTTTTCAACACTTCATGTTTCATATCATGGGGTGTTTTTCTATTTAAGTCAAAGCATATCAAAAAATCTCACTATTCATTAGGATAAAGGAAACCTAACCATAGTGAGATTGTGAATTATAGTAATTTTTGTATCGCCTCTTCAATTTGTTTTGGGTCTGTTTTTGAAGAGAAGCGTTCAAAAACCTGCCCATCACGACCGATGAGAAACTTAGCGAAATTCCATTCGACTCGTTTTCCCAGCGGGCCAGATTTTTGTTCTTTCAACCAAACATAGAGAGGATCTGCTTCCTTACCGTTGACCTTGATTTTGGCAAAACGTGGGAAGGTGGTCTGGTAATGTAGGCTACAGAAGGCGTTGATTTCCTCTGCGCTGCCTGGTGCTTGTCCCATAAACTGATTACAAGGGAAGTCTAAAATCTCAAAACCTTGTTCTTGATAGCGATCATAGAGTTCTTGAAGTCCTTGGTACTGGGGCGTTAAACCACATCCAGTAGCAGTGTTGACAATCAAAAGAACCTTACCACGATAGGCATTTAGTGAGGTTTCTTGATTGTCTTGCTTCAAGACTGAAAAATCGTATAGTGAAGTCATTGCTTGCTTTTCTCCTTCTGTTTGGTATTTTTAGGAGTTTTCTCCTCCTGTAGTGATAGAAATCCGTAGGTCAGGGTTCCAAAAATGCTACCGATAATGAGGCCATACATCAGGAAAGGACCACTTTTATCGAATTGCAAGAGCAATTTCACAAAATCTGAAAGGGACATCTGCTGAACGAAGACTTTATGAAAGATGAGTAAGGTAAAGAAGCCAATCTGAATACCGATAAACACAATCCAGCTTCGGAATTTGATTTGGGCTTTGCTGTAGGTTTTGAGAATGATTTCTGATTTGTCATCCTTTTCAAGATGAAGCTCTTGGACGGCTTTTTGAGCTTTTATACTCATGAACAAAATGAGTCCAAAATAGATGTAGGGCATAACATTTCGAACAATTTCTATAAAGCTTCCGAACAAAATATAGAATAGGAAGAGAATGAAGGAAGAGTAAAAGATTTGGATCATGGAACGGGCGCAAGCCTTGTAGATAACCTCTTGACGGCATTCATCAAAAGGCCCTTGGATATGAAAGAAATTTCGAAGTAGGCGAGTTGTTAAGTCTTCTTTTTTCATGGGTGATTTCTCCTAAATGAACGATGCTATTTTGTTTCTTTTACGAATTGATAGAGATAATAAAGATAAGTAATAGAAGAAAGGATAGCGATAGTTAGCAGTATATAATATTTCCAATTGCTTGAAATGAGCGTCAGTTGTGGTAAGGATAGAAAGGATAGAATCGTAAAGCATAGTGCTAGGTTGAGTATGCGCGTTTTTTGGGAATCTATCTTTAGATAAGTCAATCCTTTGTTGAGTGCTGGAACAAAGACTGGAAGGAAGACTATATCGTAGATTGGCAAGTTCCCTGAAACGATGATGAAGATGAGCAGTGAAGCAAACAAAAGATGATAGGTAAGTAAAGTTACTAGTGATTTCATAGTTTTCTCCTAATCCTCATCTTGCTCTTTTTTAGTTTTTGCAATGCGACGGGAGATGAGGAACTGTATACTCGCTCCGAAGAAGATAGAACCGAGAATGCTTGATACACCATTTCTTATAGTGAGAAGAGAATTAAAATAGTCCGGACTTTCACCTATGAGTATATGGAGAAGAGGAGTTATAAAAAACATCCATAGACCAAAGAACAAACCTGCTTTCAGACCTGGGTGGTGTAGTTGCTTACTTTCTTTCTCATTCAGCATATCTGGATCAATAGCTGTAATCCCTGTTTTTTTCATTTGGTAGGTGACATAGCCAGCAGCGATGAGGGCAATCACTAAAATTAGAGGAGGATAGATTAGAGCCACTTCTTGAGGGTATTTATAGGCCAGAAGGAGTGGAATAAGATTTCCGAAAATCATCAGATAAAAAAGAACGATAAAGACTTGGTTCCCAATACGATCGGCCTCACGCCGTTTGTATTCGTCAAGGGGACCAGAAATGCCGTATGTGCGTTTGATGAGTTTTTCAGTGAAGGTTTCTTTTTTCATAAGTTGGCTCCTTTTTTAAAAATCTTCCTCCCAAAAGAGACTGTTGAGGTCAGTTTGGAGGCTGCGGGCGAGATTGAGACAAAGTTCCAGGGTTGGGTTGTACTTGTCGTTTTCAATCATATTGATGGTTTGTCTCGAGACACCGATATCCTTGGCGAGTTCGAGCTGGGAAATGCCCAGTTCCTTGCGAAATTCTTTCACACGATTCATATGTTCTCCTTTCTGATTTGTGTCGTATATATTTGACTATATTATATTCTTCTATGGAGCGAATGTCAAGCATATTTGACATATTTCTTAAAGAAATCTTACTTGTTTTTGACCTATTTGTCTGACTAGTGCAAGCTAGTCAGATTTGTGGTAAAATAGATAAGATATGACAAAAGAATTTCATCATGTAACGGTCTTACTCCACGAAACGATTGATATGCTCGACGTAAAGCCTGACGGTATCTATGTTGATGCGACTTTGGGTGGAGCAGGCCATAGCGAATATTTATTAAGTAAATTAAGTGAAAAAGGCCATCTCTATGCCTTTGACCAAGACCAGAATGCCATTAACAATGCGCAAAAACGCTTGGCTTCCTACATTGAGAAGGGGATGGTGACTTTTATCAAGGATAACTTCCGTCATTTACAGGCACGTTTGCGCGAAGCTGGTGTTCAGGAAATTGATGGAATTTGTTATGACTTGGGAGTGTCTAGTCCTCAATTGGACCAGCGTGAACGTGGTTTTTCTTATAAAAAGGATGCGCCACTGGACATGCGGATGAATCAGGAAGCTAGTCTGACAGCCTATGAAGTGGTGAACCACTATGACTATCATGACTTGGTTCGTATTTTCTTCAAGTATGGTGAGGATAAATTCTCTAAACAGATTGCGCGTAAGATCGAACAAGCACGTGAAGTCAAGCCAATCGAGACAACGACTGAGTTAGCAGAAATTATCAAGTCGGCCAAACCTGCCAAGGAGCTCAAGAAGAAGGGCCATCCTGCCAAGCAGATTTTCCAGGCTATTCGAATTGAAGTCAATGATGAACTGGGAGCGGCAGATGAATCCATCCAGCAGGCTATGGAGATGTTGGCTCTAGATGGTAGAATTTCAGTGATTACCTTTCATTCCTTGGAAGACCGCTTGACCAAGCAATTGTTCAAGGAAGCTTCAACGGTTGAAGTTCCAAAAGGCTTGCCTTTCATCCCAGATGATCTCAAGCCCAAGATGGAATTGGTATCCCGTAAGCCAATCTTGCCAAGTGCAGAGGAGTTAGAAGCCAACAACCGTTCGCATTCAGCCAAGTTGCGCGTGGCCAGAAAAATTCACAAGTAAGAGGAAAAAATGGTAGATAAGAAAGAAACAACCAGTCAATTCTTGCAGAATCGTATAAAAAAATTCTCACGTGTGGAGAAGGCTTTTTATCTTTCCATCGCTTTTACGGCACTCGTTTTAGCAGTGAGCATTATCTTTATGCAGACACGACTCTTGCAAGTGCAAAGTGATTTGACAAAAATCAATGCGCAGATAGAGGAGAAGAAGACAGAGCTGGACGATGCCAAGCAGGAAGTGAATGAATTGATTCGTTCCGAGCGCTTGAAAGAAATTGCAGATAAAAAAGATTTGAAATTGAATAATGAAAACATCCGAACAGCGGAGTAAGATATGAAATGGACAGAAAAAATAACCCGATTTGCGGTAAAAAATCGTAAATCTCCAGCAGAAAACCGTAGGATAGTTGGCAAGTACCTCAGCTTTTTAGCTGTTGCCCTTTTCGGCCTCTTTTTGGCCAATTTTGCTTATATTATCGCAAAAGGTAATATATTTGGTACTGACTTGGTAAAAGAGGCTAAAAAGGTTCACCAAACAACCCGAACAGTTCCTGCCAAACGTGGGACTATCTATGACCGAAATGGAGTGCCTATTGCTGAAGATGCGACTTCCTATAACGTCTATGCTGTTATTGATAAAAAATACAAGTCAGCAACTGGAAAAATTCTTTATGTAGAGGATTCGCAGTTTAATAAGGTAGCTGAAGTCTTCCATAAGTATTTAGACATGGATGAAGCTTATGTGAAAGAGCAATTAGCTCAACCAAATCTGACCCAAGTTTCCTTTGGTGCAAAAGGAAATGGGATTACCTATGCCAATATGATGGCTATTAAAAAAGATTTGAAAGATGCTAGTGTGGAAGGGATTGACTTTACAACTAGCCCTAACAGAAGCTATCCAAATGGACAATTTGCTTCTAGCTTTATTGGCTTAGCCCAACTTCATGAAAATGAGGATGGTAGTAAGAGTTTGTTAGGGACTTCTGGTTTGGAGAGTTCTTTAAATACCATTCTTGCTGGGACAGACGGTATTATTACCTATGAAAAAGACCGTGTAGGAAATATCGTACCAGGTACAGAACTGGTATCGCAACAAACTGTGGATGGCAAGGATGTTTATACAACATTGTCTAGTCCGCTACAATCTTTCATGGAAACTCAGATGGATGCCTTTCTAGAAAAAGTAAAAGGTAAGTATATGACCGCGACCTTGGTCAGTGCAAAGACCGGTGAAATCCTCGCTACTACCCAACGACCTACCTTTAATGCAGACACTAAAGAAGGAATCACTGAGGACTTTGTTTGGCGTGATATTCTTTATCAAAGTAATTACGAACCAGGATCAACCATGAAGGTCATGACGTTAGCTTCTTCTATTGATAACAATACTTTCCCAGGTGGAGAATATTTCAATAGCAGTGAATTAAAAATAGCGGATGCGACGATTCGAGATTGGGACGTTAATGAAGGTTTGACCGGTGGTGGTATGATGACATTTTCTCAAGGGTTTGCTCACTCAAGTAATATTGGGATGACACTTCTTGAGCAGAAAATGGGTGATGCTACGTGGTTGGATTATCTAAACCGCTTTAAATTTGGAGTTCCAACTCGTTTTGGTTTGACAGATGAATATGCAGGCCAACTTCCAGCGGACAATATTGTTAATATTGCTCAGAGTTCATTTGGACAAGGGATTTCAGTAACTCAGACGCAAATGATTCGTGCCTTTACAGCCATTGCCAATGATGGCGTCATGCTAGAGCCTAAATTTATTACGGCCTTGTATGATCCAAATGATCAAACCGTTCGTAAATCTCAAAAAGAAATTGTAGGAAATCCCGTTTCGAAAGATGCAGCTAGCCAAACTCGTACTCACATGGTCTTGGTAGGAACAGATCCTAGATATGGAACTATGTACAATCATAGTACAGGAAAAGCAACTGTCAATGTTCCAGGTCAAAATGTAGCCCTCAAGTCTGGTACAGCCCAAATCGCTGACGAGAAAAATGGAGGCTACTTGGTTGGTTCTACCAACTACATTTTCTCGGTTGTGGCTATGAACCCTGCTGAAAATCCTGATTTTATCTTGTATGTAACGGTTCAACAGCCTGAACATTATTCAGGTATCCAGTTGGGAGAATTTGCCAACCCAATTCTTGAAAGAGCTTCAGCTATGAAAGAATCTCTCAATCTTCAATCTCCTGCTAAGAATTTAGATCAAGTGACGACAGAGTCTTCTTATGCAATGCCTAGCATCAAGGATATTTCACCTGGTGATTTGGCGGAAGCCTTACGCCGAAATATTGTGCAACCAATCGTTGTAGGTACTGGAACAAAGATTAAAGAATCATCTGTAGAAGAAGGGACCAATCTTGCACCAAACCAACAAGTTCTCCTTTTATCGGATAAGGTAGAAGAAATTCCAGACATGTATGGCTGGAAAAAAGAGACTGCCGAGACCTTTGCTAAATGGTTGGATATTGAGCTGGAATTTGAAGGTTCAGGTTCTGTTGTTCAGAAGCAAGATGTTCGGACTAATACAGCTATCAAAAACATTAAAAAAATTAAATTAACTTTAGGAGACTAATATGTTTATTTCTATCAGTGCTGGAATTGTGACATTTTTACTAACTTTAGTAGGAATTCCGGCCTTTATCCAATTTTATAGAAAGGCGCAAATTACAGGCCAGCAGATGCATGAGGATGTCAAACAGCACCAGGCAAAAGCTGGGACTCCTACAATGGGAGGTTTGGTTTTCTTAATTGCTTCTGTTTTAGTTGCTTTCTTTTTCGCCCTATTTAGTAATCAACTCAGCAATAATGTCGGTATGATTTTATTTATCTTGGTTCTTTATGGCTTAATCGGATTTTTAGATGACTTTCTCAAGGTCTTTCGTAAAATCAATGAGGGTCTTAATCCCAAGCAGAAATTGGCTCTTCAGCTTCTAGGTGGTGTTATTTTCTACCTTTTCTATGAGCGCGGTGGAGATATGCTTTCTGTCTTTGGTTACCAAGTGCATCTAGGAATTTTCTATATTGTCTTCGCTCTTTTCTGGCTAGTCGGTTTTTCAAACGCAGTAAACTTGACAGACGGTATTGACGGCCTGGCTAGTATTTCAGTTGTGATTAGTTTGTCTGCCTATGGAGTTATTGCCTATGTGCAAGGTCAGATGGATATCCTTCTAGTGATTCTTGCCATGATCGGTGGTTTGCTTGCTTTCTTTGTCTTTAACCATAAGCCTGCCAAGGTCTTTATGGGAGATGTGGGAAGTTTGGCTCTCGGTGGAATGCTGGCAGCTATCTCTATGGCTCTCCACCAAGAATGGACTCTATTGATTATCGGAATTGTTTATGTCTTTGAAACAACTTCGGTCATGATGCAAGTCAGTTATTTCAAAATGACTGGTGGCAAACGTATTTTCCGTATGACGCCTGTGCATCACCATTTTGAACTTGGAGGATTGTCTGGTAAAGGAAATCCTTGGAGCGAGTGGAAGGTTGACTTCTTCTTTTGGGGAGTGGGACTTCTAGCAAGTCTCTTGACACTAGCAATTTTGTATTTGATGTAAGAATAGCACCCTGATATTTCAGGGTGTTTTTGCATTCTAAAAAATATTGGTCAATTAAAGTCAAATCTCTTGACCTTTTCTGACTAATGTAGTATATTATGAACGTAAGGTAAATGAAAGCCTTACTAGAACACTTATACTTAATGAAAATCAAAGAGTAAACTAGGAAGCTAGCGCAGGTTGCTCAAAACACTGTTCTGAGGTTGCAGATAGAGCTGACGTTGTTTGAAGAGATTTTCGAAGAGTATTATTTAAAGTAAAATAGAAAGAGGTGTGTCTATGTTTAATTTAGAAATCTTCAGAAGTAAAGATAGTCTACTCCTACTTGAAAAAGAAAAACCAGAAATAGTACGTAGAGTAGCGATTTAGCTAGTCTAAATTTTTTAAAACAAAGGTCAAAGATAGTCAATATCAGAGGACGCAAATAATTAACAATAAACGAGGTAAAGAATATGAACAACAACTTTAATAATTTTAACAACATGGATGATCTATTTAACCAATTGATGGGTGGTATGCGAGGATACAGTTCTGAAAACCGTCGCTACTTAATTAATGGACGTGAAGTCACACCTGAGGAATTTGCTCATTATCGTGCAACTGGTCAATTGCCAGGAAATGCAGAAACTGATGGACAAATGAAACAACAGTCTTCAGGTATGAAACAAGACGGTGTCCTTGCAAAACTAGGTCGAAACTTGACAGCAGAAGCACGTGAGGGCAAGCTGGATCCTGTTATCGGACGAAACAAGGAAATTCAAGAAACATCTGAAATCCTCTCACGTCGTACCAAAAACAATCCTGTTTTGGTTGGAGACGCAGGTGTTGGTAAGACAGCCGTTGTCGAAGGCCTAGCGCAAGCCATTGTGAATGGTGATGTTCCAGCTGCTATTAAGAATAAGGAAATTATTTCCATTGATATCTCTGGTCTTGAGGCTGGTACTCAATACCGTGGTAGCTTTGAAGAAAACATTCAAAACTTGGTAAACGAAGTCAAAGAAGCTGGAAATATTATCCTTTTCTTCGACGAAATTCACCAAATTCTTGGGGCTGGTAGCACAGGTGATGGTCAAGGGTCTAAAGGTCTTGCTGATATCTTGAAACCAGCTCTTTCACGTGGAGAATTGACAGTGATTGGCGCAACGACTCAAGATGAATACCGTAATACTATCTTGAAAAATGCAGCTCTTGCTCGTCGTTTCAACGAAGTCAAGGTTAATGCTCCTTCTGCAGAGGATACCTTTAAAATCCTTCAAGGAATTCGTGATCTCTATCAACAACACCACAATGTCATCTTGCCAGATGAAGTCCTAAAAGCAGCGGTGGATTATTCTGTCCAGTATATTCCTCAACGTAGCTTGCCAGATAAGGCTATTGACCTTGTCGATGTTACGGCAGCTCACTTGGCAGCACAACATCCTGTAACAGATGTTCATGCTGTTGAACGGGAGATCGAGGTAGAAAAAGACAAGCAAGAAAAAGCTGTTGAGGCAGAAGATTTTGAAGCAGCTCTAAACTATAAAACACGCATTGCAGAATTGGAAAAGAAAATCGAAAACCATACAGAAGATATGAAAGTGACTGCAAGTGTCAACGATGTGGCTGAATCTGTAGAACGTATGACGGGTATTCCAGTATCTCAAATGGGAGCATCAGACATCGAACGTTTGAAAGATATGGCTCATCGTCTGCAAGACAAGGTTATTGGCCAAGATAAAGCAGTTGAAGCTGTAGCTCGTGCCATCCGTCGTAACCGTGCTGGTTTTGATGAAGGCAATCGCCCAATCGGTAGCTTCCTCTTTGTAGGGCCTACGGGGGTTGGTAAGACAGAACTTGCTAAGCAATTGGCGCTGGATATGTTTGGAACTAAGGATGCTATCATTCGGTTGGATATGTCTGAATACAGTGACCGCACAGCTGTATCTAAGCTAATTGGTACAACAGCCGGATATGTAGGATATGATGACAATAGCAATACCTTGACAGAACGTGTTCGTCGCAATCCATACTCTATCATTCTCTTGGACGAAATTGAAAAGGCTGATCCTCAAGTAATCACCCTTCTCCTTCAAGTCTTGGATGATGGTCGTTTGACAGATGGTCAAGGAAATACGGTGAACTTCAAGAACACTGTCATTATCGCGACTTCAAATGCTGGATTTGGCTATGAAGCTAACTTGACAGAAGATGCGGATAAACCAGAATTGATGGATCGTTTGAAACCGTTCTTCCGTCCAGAATTCCTTAACCGCTTTAACGCAGTTATTGAGTTCTCACACTTGACTAAGGAAGACCTTTCTAAGATTGTGGACTTGATGTTGGCTGAAGTTAACCAAACCTTGGCTAAGAAAGACATTGACTTGGTAGTCAGTCAAGCGGCTAAAGACTATATCACAGAAGAAGGTTATGACGAAGTCATGGGTGTTCGCCCTCTCCGTCGCGTGGTTGAACAAGAAATTCGTGATAAGGTAACAGACTTCCACTTGGATCATCTAGATGCCAAACATCTGGAAGCAGATATGGAAGATGGTGGTTTAGTTATTCGTGAAAAAGCCTAATACTCTTCGAAAATCTCTTCAAACCACGTCAACGTCGCCTTGCCGTACTCAAGTACAGCCTGCGGCTAGTTTCCTAGTTTGCTCTTTGATTTTCATTGAGTATAAGACAAAATTTTGAGAATAAAAAAGAAGGAGCCAGATGAAAAACTGGTTCCTTTTTTGTGTTTAGATGACATGGCGTTCAAAGGCATCGTCAGAGATTCCTTGTTGGAGAATCAATTTTGCCCATTCTTTAGCTGAAAAGAGGCTGTGATCCTTGTAGTTACCGCAAGATTCGATGGTTGTTCCAGGGACGTCTTCCCAAGTAGTAGTCTCAGCGATTTCCTTGAGCGAATCCTTGATGACGGCCGCGATTTCAGCACTGGTGTGGCGCCCCCACATAATCATATGGAAGCCTGTGCGGCAACCAAATGGTGAACAGTCAATCATGCCGTCGATGCGGGTACGGATGAGCTTGGCTAAGAGGTGCTCAATAGTGTGAAGGCCAGCGGTAGGGATAGAGTCTTCGTTTGGTTGCACTAAACGAATATCATAATTGGAGATGATGTCTCCCTTTGGTCCTGTTTCTTCCCCAATCAAGCGAACATAGGGTGCTTTAACAATGGTGTGGTCAAGTTCAAAACTTTCAACAATAACTTCTTTTGACATGGTAAATCCTTTCAGTTTTCTTCTTTCATTATAACATAAAGCCGGCTCTTGAGTCAGAGAGAAAACCTCTCCGAGGCTGGAGAGGTTGAAATCTTTATTTACGATACAAGCGGTCGTATTGGTAGTAAGGGTCAAAGGTTACATTGA